>JAZFXR010000091.1:0-2593 GCA_036448835.1 Dehalococcoidia bacterium
CATCAGTGAGCTTGGAGCTAAAACAAGCTAATATCTGGCTCAAATCCTTATTCTCCAGGCTTTCTCTATTGGCTATTAGAAAGGCAGTAACGGGGAGTAATCTTCTGAGAGGAATTAACCCCTGAGTTGCTATATCCATTCCGCTCTTTCCCCAGAGTACAGCCAGGTCGGCATTTTCTGGTGGATAAGCTTCAGCAGCTCCCCACACCGGGAAGATCCTGAACCTTCTCATTCTGAGATTCAAGGCCAAAGCCTCAGCCAGATTAGGATACTCACTTACTATACGGTAGCTTCTTCCGGATGATAACTCATCGAGACTGGCTATCCCTGATTCAGCACCGGCAACCACGTGTATACCGCCTTCGCCATAATTTAGACTCGGCATTTTCACCAGAGCTCCTGCTGGATATTTCACCAGGAATTCTTCAATCCAATCCAACCCACAAATACCCAGGTCGTAATTCCCTACTGCCACCTGTATTGAAATATCCTTTTCCTGAAGTATTTTAGCGGAAAGACCGGGAAATCTCGCCGAACGAAGGCGATATTGCTTTGTTTTATCACTATAATCCTGGAATCCCAGGCCTATCTCGGCAAGCAAGCTAGCTGTAGGCGATAGAAACCTGCCTTTAGGAAGGGCGAGTTTTATATAGCCGTCCTGGTAGTCTTTCATCCCTCACTTACCGCTTTGAGAATCTCTGCCATAGAAGCGGCATCTCGCTGTCGCCCTTGTACACAATCCGTGAGCGTAAACGGAGAGGGGTCCTTTTCCGAAACCAGGACGACCCACCTGTAATCAGATTCTTTTCGACCCGTGAAATCAAGCTCTGCCGGGTGCCCGGCGTCACGAAGCGATTCCGCCATAGTAAAGCACGCCTTTACTATTTCCGGAGTTAATGCCCTGCCTTTAACCAATATTCCAGATTCGCCCTTTTTCTCTTTCTCCAGCGGAAGTAATCTAATTATGGGGTCCACATAGAGGGCAAATCCGCAGGCGGGGATGTCGTCTCCACTCATAAGAGGCACAAGGTTATCATATCTCCCCCCGCCGCCTATTCTTTCACCAGCAGCCAGGAACTGAAAACAGATTCCAGTATAATACTCAAAACCATGTATGGCTGAGATATCAATTTTATAGCTGCAACCCAGGTTATCCAGCAATGTGGTAATGCTTAGGAGATTCTCCAGGCTGGACTTGAAGTCCTGCGAAGCTTTGGGGAATGAAGCCCTTAGATTATGTAGAAAGCTGCTCGATTTTCCCTTGAGTCCCAGCAGCGCAGCTATAAGCCTGTCGACTTCGGGGCGAGCGGATTTCGCCTTGGTCAATGCCTGCCAATTGCCCTCCAAAAGGCGGTTCGTCATCTTAGCTTCCTCGCCGGGGCTGAGCTTAAGCTCCTTGAGCAATGCCTTCACCAAGCCCGCATGGGATAGTTGTAGCCCGACGTTGCGGATGCCGAGTCTGCGGATAACCTCCTCAGCCAGCAGAATAGTCTCCACATCCGGGGCCAATTTGTCACCGCCGAAAAACTCGGCACCACATTGCCACCGCTCCCTGTTCTCCTTCCCTGTTCCCTCGAAAGCAAAGATATTAGTCACATAGAAAAGCCTGGCTAATTCTTGTCCGCTCAGATTATCGATGTAGAGTCTGGCTACAGGAATAGTGCCATCTGGCCTCAAGACGACCCGCTCACCACTCCAGCCATCCCAATCGAGAAAGGAATACACCTTGCTTAACATGCTCGGACTAAGTGTTCCAGCAGCGGTGAACAAGTGGAGGTATTCTAATGTTGGCGTCCTCACCTCCTGGTAGCCCGAGTTACGACAACAAGACCGGAAGACATCTTCAATGCGGCGAAAGCGTAACATTTCCTCGGGGAGTAAATCCTGCATTCCCTTACATTTCTGGTTCTTCATCCTCAGCCTATTCTACCCTAAGCTATGTTTGGCTTCAATGGTGTGTGCTCGTCCAATATCTTAGTGTTACACCGCCTTTCATAGTTTTATGCCATTGTAATGTTATATATGAATGTAGGGGCGAACACAGAGAGATAGGCAGATTTCTCTCCAGTGTTATACATATAAGCCCGAATTCGGTTGCAGTTGGGGACAAATCTGTTCAATAGCACTACAGATAAGCTGATATTCTTGGTGTAAGGGTTGTTTATTCTTAAAGTGCTGTTAAAAGAATCTTTCAAAACGTATTAAGGGCTGGGAGGAGGAAGTAACAATGGCTACCACAACAGAAAAAACTCTGATGATGGTAAGAATGGATGGTAAAGATGGCATGCTATTGTCCAGGATTTCCCATTTCAACCCGCTCGACTCAGGATACCCATCTGAAGACCAGTTGTGCCTACTTTCCGCTTTGCCTTGGATTTCCCGGTACCTTTGCGCCAACAACATCTTTGGTCTGGATTTTCAGGGGTCTGGATTTCGTCCAGAAGAGACCGCGTTCGTATCTCTCAAAATCAAGCCTGAGCACAAATTCAATCTTACTTATTGCGTAGCATAAGACCCACATCAGTCCGCAGAAAGGATGGCGAAGAAGGCTCGACATGATCGTTCGCCGCAGACCGGGAACCCTCATATCCCT
>JAZFXR010000092.1:0-7544 GCA_036448835.1 Dehalococcoidia bacterium
TGCCGCATTCCTGCAAGCAGTGATGGAACCACATGGCGTCATGAGTCATCCAGTTCTTGATTAAGATTTCCCTCAATTCGTTGTTGTCGAGTGTCCTCATGTTTGGCATTGCCCTGTCTGAACTAGCAGAATATTTGCAGCCTATTCTCTCTTGCGTTCCTCCACCCGCACCTCCATGACGATATGCCCCCAGCCGCCGCAGTCGACGCCGACATCAACGCAACCTGCTCGTTTGAATAGCATTTCATTAGGGTCCACACCTGCATAGAATAGCTCTTGTGCCGCGTAAATCAACGGCAGCATGGAATGCAAGGCACCAAAACAGACTCTTTTGGGACAGAGCTTGGTCAGAACGTTGCCGGCGCCGTCAAAATAAAACTTATCACCAACCTTATGCTGACTGTTACAGCCGTGTGAATCTACGACTTCTACGATAATAGTCTTATTCATTAATGCTGGCGCCTTGGAAATAACGTCCTCGTTTCTCGGATTTTCTCTGAACTTCTTCATTTCCTCATCACTGTAGCCCAGGTGCTGTTGATAGAAATTCCAGACATCTTCGCTGATTTTCATTCTGTTTCCTCCTTCAATAGCATTGCGGTATGAACAACTTAACAAAGTAAATTAGGCTTGTCAATAGAATTTATAACAGTTTGTTATACATCTCAGAAACTTTTTTACTGGATATTACAGCATGTGATAAAATTTGGCCGTGATCTCTCCCAATATAGGTGCGAGAATTCAACAGGCTAGAGAGGAACTTGGCATCACGCAGCAGGAATTGGCAGCGAGGTTAGGCTGCACGCAGGCAGCCTTATCTAACTATGAGCTGTGCAAGAGACGACTTTACCTTGCCAACCTGGAACAGATCGCCAGTGCATTGGGGAAACCGCTGAGCTATTTTACGGAGCCAGCTACGGATGAGGACGATACCAGAGACTGGGCACGGTATCCTCACCGCTAGAATGCAGTGAGTCAGCATTTCGAGTGATTGTGAAACCAACCAGGCTTGTGCTTTTCTCTCTCTTATTAGGATGGGGCATCTTGACCCCCTTCTTTTTGGGCAGTTTTCTTCTTGCGCAAAATCACTCTGGCTGCTATCAAAGCTAGTGGGCCTGAAATTAGAAGAACCCTTCTACCTTCGGGCATTGTGTCCCAAAAAGATTGCCGGAAGGCCTTCATTACCCTGTTGAAACCCATATTGGGAATCTTGAAGCTCCTCTCACCCGTTTCGGGATCGTATTGATAAAACTCTACTTCGTCGTTCTCTATTGAAGTATCCTGTTTATTTTCGTAATGCACCCATACGTGTGTGGGAGATAAATTAACTTGGTAGGTAATATTTTTAGCTTCCAAGACAGAGGCTAGCACCAGAGCTCGAGACTTACAGTCTCCTGTTCCATGCTCCAGCACTTCTTCAATGGTGGGGCAATACCAGGGCACGTTATAAACTGTCCAATCGTGGCTATAGGGTATTTTAGTCAGGACTGCTTGCTCTATAGCTACGGGGTCAGAGGGGAAGTCATTTAGCATAAACTCAACAGCGCCAGGGTCAACATCGAAATTACGAAGTCTTTCGATGCTAATAACGAAGTTTAGAGGATTGGGATATAACACGAATATAATCCACAGTATGAATATCAGGGGAAAATATCTCCGAAAAATTCTTCTAGAAGCTTTCTCAGAACCTTCAGGATCGTTCTTCATAGTCGTAATCTCAGCCGAACCATTGGTAATGCCTTCTACTACTTACATAACACAGGAAACTCTAACTAGGATTCGGGAGAATCAACGTAGATATGAGTTCGAACCATCTGAATATCCGTTCCTCAACTCATCTCCTCCCGTGTTTCTCACTCTCTATCTTACGCAGAGTCTTATCGTCGAGCCCAAAGTGGTGGGCTATTTCATGGCGCACCACTTCCTCTATAGTTGCCCCAATTTCATTGCCAAAGCGGCAATACTCCTCAATGGGCTTCTGAAAGATGCTTATCTTATCAGGCAAAACCAATCCGTATCGCCTGCCTCGCCTGGTTTGTGGTACACCCTGGTAAAGACCGAGCAACTGAGTAGGATGACCGTGTTTAGTCTGTCTTAGTTGCCCGGGCGCGGGCCAATTTTCTACCACAATATCAACATTTTCCAGTTTACGTTGAAACTCCGGCGGTAAATTATCGATTGCCCTGGCTACTAGAGCCTCAAATTTTTCCGTCTGCATATCTATAAATCACAGATACTATCAATAAGCAGGAATATACTATCTTATCACCCGAGGTTGCTACCACACAAGCGAACAACAAGCAACGGTATCTTGGGGCCTGACCCCGTATATCAGTCGAACTTGGCGTAGCGCAACAGCTACTTGTTGCTCGCTAGCCATGGGATAAGTAAGGTGCACCATCCTATTTCAGACTGCTGCAAGGCGAGGTTGCTATATCAAATCATTCGCACTGCAATGATTTGACCAAATGCTGGGATGCGTTAATATGAGGCAGACGATGCGAATTGCAGGTCTGTTTCTATGGTTACTCTGGTGATTGCGTACAATTATGCCGTGCGACGAATTGTGCGAAGGAGACAGTGTCTATACCTCATCGTCGATTGATGTCGAGGGCAGTCGCATTTTTATCACTTGTGATCTTTCAGTACAACATAGGCATATCTTCAGTGGTAATCCACCGCGACATCGTACGCAGTGTCCTCGTTCTTGTTCGTCCCTGACTGCGGCAGGAATACTATGCTCTTACGTTATCTTTCGTCTGGTTTTTCGGCCCAAGGGCTCTTGCCGCCATGACTTCCCTGCAAAAATTCTTCGTAAAATCTATTATAGAGCCCCAAGGGTATTGACGAAAAACCTCTTAGCATTCATAATAGATAATACATCGTATTACGATACAAAGGATTACGATGTACAGTTTAGGTTTTATGGTTTCCTATTCAGTACGGTTGTATAACGGGAGGGTGATAAGATGGAGGAAGGACAAGAATTGACATAGCCCATTATTCTAAACCGAAAAGGAGAGATATTAAATTGCAGTGCCGTGGCATCAGAGGAGCTATTACGGTTTCAGCAGATAGTAAGGAAAGCATCCTGGATGCAACAAAAAAGTTGCTCATGGAAATGGCACTGACTAACGGAACTGAAATTAAGGACATAGCGGCTATTTTCTTCACCACCACACCAGACTTAAATGCTGAGTTCCCCGCTTCAGCAACACGAGAGCTAGGATGGCCATCCAACCTGGCTATGCTCTGTGGCCATGAAATGAACGTCCCCAATGACCTACCCCGCTGCTTGAGAATTCTGATGCTTGTGAATACTGAAAAAGGACCTGAGGAAATCGCACACGTTTACTTAGGAGAAGCGAAGAAATTAAAGAATAAACCGTCACTATCAATTGGAGGCAACACATGATTGTAGTCATGAGAATCGGCTCCAGCCAGGAAGAAATCAGACGAGTTATAGACAGAATCGAAGTCCGTGGTCTGAAGGCACAAATATCTCAGGGTATTGTACAAACCGTTATTGGCGTACTGGGAAAACCCATCCCTGAACTTCGCGATGCCCTGGAGTTGCTCCCTGGAGTGGAACAGGTTATACCTATAAGCAAACCGTACAAACTTGCCAGTCGGGAATTCCATCCCCAGGATACCATAGTCGAACTGAACGGCGTGACTATCGGTGGTAACGATATAGTCGTAATGGCTGGGCCCTGCGCTGTAGAAAGTGAGGAACAACTTTTCTCTACTGCTCGAGCGGTCAAAGCAGCCGGGGCTACTGTGCTGCGTGGTGGTGCCTTTAAACCGCGCACTTCGCCCTATCAGTTTCGTGGACTGGGAAAAGATGGCCTCGCAATGCTGGCACAGGCAGGCAAGGAAACTCAAATGGCCGTAATCACTGAAGTTATGACACCAGAGCATGTTGATTTAGTAGCTAAATACGCTGATATACTCCAGATTGGAGCTAGAAACATGCAGAACTTTATTCTACTCGACGAAGTAGGCAAAACGAAGAAGCCCGTGTTGCTCAAACGTGGTTTGTCGTCCAGCATACAAGAGTGGTTACTGGCTGCTGAATATATCTTAAATCAAGGGAATGAGCAGGTTATTCTTTGCGAAAGGGGTATTAGAACTTTCGAAAACTATACCCGTAATACTATGGATATTAGTGCTATACCGATTATCGAGAAAGTCAGCCATCTACCCGTTATCGCTGACCCAAGTCACGGCACAGGTAAATGGTATCTCGTACTCCCGCTGGCATTAGCAGCAGTAGCTGCCGGGGCAGACGGACTCCTCATAGAAGTCCACCCCAATCCTGACCAGGCACTTGCCGATGGTCCTCAATCACTCACATTTGATAACTTTCGCCTTTTGATGGCTCAATTGCTACCCATAACTGAGGCTAGGAATAGAACGCTCGCTACTCCAGGCGCAAGTACCGAATCCTGAGGCCATGGAAATCGAGCAGGAGCTAGCCAGTGTAACTCCCCAAGGAGAAACACTACTTACCATTGGTGTATTTGACGGTGTACACGCCGGACACCGCTACCTGTTGAAGAAATTACAGGAACGAGCAGCGGAGAGAAATTTACTTAGCGGAGTAGTGACATTTAGCCCTCATCCCCAATCCGTGTTACATCCACGTAGTCAACTGCCCTGGCTTACCAGCCTGGATGACAGGGTCGGGGCTTTTAAGAAGTTGGGTGTAAACATAGTGTCAGTGCTAACTTTCACACCAAAGGTAGCTCGACTAAGTGCCTGGGAGTTTATATCCTTGATTAAGAAAAATCTCGGTATGCGTGGCATTCTGGTGGGGCCCGATTTTGCTTTGGGAAAAGGCAAGGAAGGAAATATTGACCTGCTCCGTTCCTTGGGATGTGAAATGGGATTCAGTGTGGATGTTATACCCCCTTTTAAAATCAATGGCGAAATAGTGAGCAGCACTCTTATCCGCCGAGCATTAGCTGAAGGCGATATGAGAAAGGTAAAGAACTTAATGGGGCGCTATTTCTACCTGGAAGGCAAAGTCATCACTTCTGAAAAGCGTGGCCGGGTTTTAGGATTTCCCACAGCTAACTTGGATATAAAGCCGCAACAAGCATTGCCAGAAAATGGCATCTACGCCACTATCGCTCAGGTAGAAGGCGGGCATTTCCCTTCAGCGACTAATGTGGGCATCCGCCCTACTTTTGGTACAGGGGAAGAAATGGTGGAAACCCATCTGCTAAACTATAAAGGCAATTTGTATGGCAAAGACATGCGAGTAGAATTTGTGCAAAAATTAAGAGATGAACAGCGCTTTTCTTCTTCTGAAGAACTGAAAACGCAAATCGAAAAAGATATCCGAGAAGTAGAAGCGATTTTGACTAAGGATTTGAAATGACGGATATAACGTTTGCCAGCATATTGAAACGTGGAGTGGCCGAAGTCATAACAGAACCGGAACTAATGAAATTGTTGAACTCAGGGAGATCTCTAACCCTGAAGCAGGGCTTCGATCCCAGCGCCCCGGACATCCATCTGGGACATGTAGTGGGCTTAAGAAAGCTGCGTCAGTTTCAGGAACTAGGACATAAGGTCATTCTGATAGTCGGCGATTGGACGGGCCGAATTGGCGACCCGAGCGGTCAGTCGGCTACCCGTCCTATGCTTTCCCCCGGCGACATAGACCGCAATGCTCAAACCTATATGGAACAATTCTTCAAGGTGGTAGACAAAGATAAAACTGAGCTAAGATGGCAAAGCGAATGGTTTTCCCAATTCACTTTGGATGACGTGATTAAGCTTACCAGGAAATTCACCATAGCCCAACTTCTGGCTAGAGAGGATTTCAACAAGAGGTATGGCTCCGGTAACCCCATATCTCTAACTGAGATGCTTTATCCTTTGCTGCAGGGCTATGATTCCGTAGCGATCAAAGCCGATGTTGAATTCGGCGGTATTGACCAGAAATTCAACTGTCTTTTGGGCAGAGAGCTACAGCAGAGCACAGGGCAGCGTCCCCAGCAAGTTTTCCTTGTTCCCCTGCTGGTTGGTACAGACGGACATCAGAAGATGAGCAAGAGTTTAAACAACCACATAGGCATTACCGAGCCCCCACGGGAAATATACGGTAAGGTGATGTCCATTCCTGACTCTCTTATCGTGGATTATTTTGAGCTGGTGACGGACGTTCCTGAAGAAGAAATTGATAATTTCAGGGAGCAATTGAAAACTCCCTCGGCGAATGCTATGAATATCAAGAAACGATTGGCTTATGAAATTGTCAGGCAGTTTCAGGGTGAAAAGGCAGCGAACGAGGAACAGGAATACTTCGAAAAGAAGTATCAGAAGCGAGAACTTCACAAAGTGGAAACGAGAGTTAGTATTGGCGTCAAAGCTAGTGTCAGGGTGATCTGGCGTAGGGACATACCGAAGTGGCTTGTGAACAACAAATTTGCGAATAGCATGAGCGAAGCTAGAAGGTTACTTGCTCAGGGCGCTGTTCAGATAATCAAACCAGATGGAACCAGGCAGGTTGTCAAAGACGAGAATATTGAAATTGAACCTGGCGATAGAATTAAGGTCGGTAAGCTTCACCTGGCTGAAATCGTTGATGCCGACAAAAAGAAGGCCTAACTAGGAGGTAATAATGCAGCTACGTGTTCCAGGACCAACGCCTTGTCCGCCACAAGCTCTTCAATCAATGGGGCGACAGATGATAAACCATCGGGGGGGGGAATTCGCTGAAATATTGAATTCAACAACGGAGAAACTAAAACAGGCATTCCAGACCAAAGGGGATGTTTTCATCTTGACGTCTTCGGGCACCGGAGGAATGGAGGCGGCTATTGTCAATACCCTGTCACCGGGCGATAAGGTCTTATCCATCTCCAATGGAGCCTTCAGTGAGCGGTTTGCCGATATTGCCGAGGGCTATGGTGCTGAGATAATGCGCCTTGGCTTTGAATGGGGGAAGGCAATTGACCTTGATGCCGTAGCAAAAGCATTGAAAGCAGATGGTGATATTGAGGCAGTCCTGGTAACTCATAATGAAACATCCACAGGGATGACTAACAGGCTCGGTGACATAAGCTCCGTGGTCAAGAAATTCGACAAACTTCTCCTGGTTGACGCTATCTCAAGCCTGGGCTGCATCGATTTGCCTACAGATGACTGGCAGTGTGATGTCGTGGTCACTGGTTCCCAAAAAGGCTGGATGGCGCCACCGGGGCTAGCCATGGTTAGCGTAAGTGAAAAGGCCTGGCAAGCCAATGCTCAAGCTAAAATGCCGCGCTATTACTGGGATTTCGGTAAAGCCAGAGATTTCCTTCGGAAAGGGCAAACGCCCTGGACACCGGCAATTCCTCTCTTCTACGCTCTGGATACCACTCTGGATTTAATGCTAAACGAGGGACTAAATAACATATTCGCCAGGCATGCGCGAGTAGCTCAGATTGCCAGGGAAGGAGTAAAATCGCTGGGATTGTCTCTTTTCTCTGAAGAAAAGTATGCCTCCAACACGGTGACGGCCGTTAATGCCAGTGATAATATTGATGTCT
>JAZFXR010000093.1:0-3007 GCA_036448835.1 Dehalococcoidia bacterium
GGGAACGACATGGAAGCCCGGGAAAAGATGCATAATGCAGGCTGCATCGCAGGTATCGGCTTCATCAATGCGCTGTCATCTATGGCCCATGCTGCAGGTCATTCGCTGGGTGCCATTTTCCATACGCCACACGGTAGAGCGGTGGGACTGTTTTTGCCCTACACGATCGAGTTCATCGGCGAGGCCCGCGAAGAACTCTGGGCAGAGATAGCTCACGCTATCAAGCTTGAAGTACCAAAAGGGACAAAGGCGGCAACAGTTTTGGCGCAAGCTATACGAGGGTTGGCTCGTGAAATTAATCAACCACTAAGCATCAAAGAAACAGGTATCCCTTTGGATAGCTTCAATAAGGTAATGGAGAAGCTAATAGATAATGTCATGGCTGATGGCTCACTGATCGTTTCTCCCAGAATACCTAGTGTTGCAGAGACCGAAAGGTTCTTCGGCTACGTATACGAGGGGAAAAGCATAGATTTCTAGATTTGCCGGAGCCACTGTGCCGACTTCAAGAGATTTAGGGGAGCTATAAGGAGGTAAGGAAAATGCCACGTTTCTTAGTTGTTCACAAAGCAACGTTCACTGAGGAGGAGCTGATTGCACGTGCCAAGGCCGCCCCTAACTACGTGCCGGAAGGCGTCTCCTGGAGATGTAGTTACTGCGATTTCTCCGGTAACAAGCACTTCTGTGAGTGGGAGGCACCTGATGAGAAGGTATTGAGACGAGTCCTCCAATTGACGCAGACGCCGTTTGAGACAATCCACCATGTGCGGCGAATGGATGCTATCAAGGCAGAATTTGAGAAGTGATGCGGCTCGTTTCAGGGCACGTGTGAAAGAGTAAAAGGAGGTGCAATCATGTTCGGTTATATGGGGCAAATACTCAGAGTTGATTTGACAGTCGGCAAGGCGTCAAAGGAGGCTCTCAAAGAAGACGACTGCAAGATGTTCCTGGGAGGAAGCGGGCTGGCAACAAAATACCTTTTTGACGAAGTGCCCAAAGGCACTGACCCGCTTGGAGCCGATAATAAGCTTATTTTCATGACCGGCCCCTTGACCGGCACAGAATCACCAAGCGCCGGAAGATATTGTGTAGTTACGAAGTCGCCTCTAACTGGTCTGTGGGGAGAGGCGAACTCGGGAGGCAGCTGGGGAGTCTACCTTAAGAACTCAGGTTTTGACGGGATTATCTTCGGAGGTATATCACCCAAGCCGGTCTACTTGGTAATAGATAACGGCAAAGCCGAACTCAGAGATGCCAGGCACCTCTGGGGCAAAGGTGTCGGTGAAACATACAGGCTAATTAGGGAAGAACTGGGTGAGGACTTCAATGTTGCCTGTATTGGCATAGCCGGTGAGAAGCTGTGTAGATACGCTGGTATATTCAACGATGTTCACCGGCCTGCCGGAAGGTGTGGTGTGGGGGCGGTAATGGGATCGAAATGTCTCAAGGCAGTAGCTGCCAGAGGGACACAGGAGATCAAAACTGCTAACGAGGATACCTTCAACCAAATCTCGAAGAGGAACTATGACCTGGTTAATGAAAGCCTGCTGAAGATTACCCTCGAGACCTACGGAACGGCCATGGTTACCGATTTGGTAAATGTCAGGGGAGGATTCCCTACCAGGAACTGGCAGGCCGGCGTTGTCCCCGATATAGACAAAATAAATGGAGTCGCGCTGGAAAGCACGCTCCTCGTGGATAGGAAACATTGTTTTGCCTGTCCCATTAGTTGCTGCCGGGTAAGCGTGGTGAAGAGCGGTCCTTATGCCTGTAAGGGTGAAGGGCCGGAATTTGAGACAATCGGCGCCTTCGGTGCCATGTGCGCGCTGGAGAGCCTTGAGGCAGTGACGCTGGCACATAACCTGTGCGATGACTACGGGCTGGATGTAATCTCTACCGGGAGCACAATAGCCTTCGCTATAGAGTGCTACGAAAAAGGGATACTGACCAAGGCTGATACCGACGGACTGGAGCTGAAATTCGGCGATGCGGATGTTGTCATTCAGCTCATACACAAGATAGCCAAAAGAGAAGGAGTTGGTGACCTGCTGGCTGAAGGGACCAAGAGAGTAGCGGCGAAGCTGGACAAGGGCGCGGAAAGGTTTGCCATGCACGTCAAAGGGCTGGAGTTGCCGGCTTATGACCCCAGGGCAGCCAAGATATGCGGTCTGGCATTTGTCACGGCCAACCGCGGCGGCGACCATATAACAGCTTACGTTGAAGGGCCAGCCTTCACAGATATTCCCTTCCTGTGCGTTGAGGATAGTAGAATCGAAGACTGGATTGTGGAAAATCCTGCCGAGTCTAAGGTGGTCAAGGACCTTGAGGATGCCCTTACGGTCTTTGATTGTATGGGGACATGCAAGTTCATGGGCATGGCGTTGGCTGCCGAAGACTGGGCTGATATGATAGCCAACTGCGTTGGCTGGGAGTTCAGCGTCAGCGATTTCAGAAAAACTGGCGAGAGGGTTTATAACCTGGCCAGAGCTTTCAACGTTAGAGAAGGCCTGACCAGGGCAGATGATACTCTGCCCAAGCGATTGCTCGAGGAACCATTGCCCGAGGGTGCCGCGGAGGGACATACAGTAAAGAAACTAGACCAGTCACTGGATGCCTATTATGAGTTCCGCGACTGGGACAAAAAGACGGGAAAGCCGACGCCAGGAAAGCTTAGAGATCTGAATCTGGATTATATAATCGGCAAGATGTAGGGGGTGAAATTGTGGTCACTATGGATGAAAAACCATGGCTAAAGCAATACAGGATGGGGCCGTATAAGCTTCCGCACACAAAGGAGCCCTATCCTGGAACTACTGTCCACAGTCTTCTCGATGCCACGGCGGCTGAATTTCCTGACAAAGCTGCCTGCTTCTATCTGGGAAAAGAAATCCTTTATGGCGAAATGAAGCTTCTTAGCGACAGATTGGCTGCGGCACTGGCTGACCTGGGTGTCAAGAAAGGCGACAAAGTAGCCACGGTTCTACCAAATTGCCCGCAGTTTATGATA
>JAZFXR010000094.1:0-7918 GCA_036448835.1 Dehalococcoidia bacterium
TGGCTTTATAACCGGATGGAAAAATGTTCTTTATCATCCGCTCATATAAGCGAGGCTGATTTGTGATACTGTTTTTAGTGATCTCCGTCATATCCATTTCGGGATTCAGGTACCCAAGCAACTCACATTTTACTGTCTCAAGCTGATTGGCGAGGGCATATATGTCCTCGTATGGTATTGGTGACAGGATTTTCTGGATGAATTCCCAGCTCGCCGGCATTGCTGGTTTAAGGGCGTTCTCCCCTTTGCTGGTTAAAGACACATTCACCACCCTGCGGTCTCCCCTGTCTCTTGTCCTTCTGACCAAACCAGCTTTGACCATGCGGTCGACCAGCATACTGATACTGTTCGGGCTACGTTCTAGAAGATACGCCAGGTCAGTCGGCCTCAGAGAACCATCGCGTGATTTCACAGCCGCAAGCACTGAGAACTGCTCCGTAGTAATCCCGTATTCCGCAAATATTGAATCCTCGCATAGCATAAGGATGTCGCGGACCTGGTGCATTAGACGCCACAATTTCAGCATGGCGTTCCCGGATTCAGAATTCATTAGCTAGATTTAGCCTCCCGTTTACTTCACGACACGTTTTTTCACATAGGAATATACGATATCATAACACCTTTTATTATTTATATCAAATCAACAGACTCGGCAATAACTTTCTCCACCCCGTGCAGTCCTGCATTGTCTTAGTCATACTTCATTCAGAAGGGGGCTCAATCGAGGCATTTATTCCAGAGGCATATTGTCTATCAACCTCGTATTACCCACCCTGACAGCTAGAGAAGCCAATGCCGGGCGATCGATTAAGTTCAATTCTTCCAGTGTTTCAGCATCAGCAATACTGATGTAGTCAATTTGGGCTAGAGTTTCTTTTTGAACAAGTGATGTCATTTGCTCGCGGAGCTTGTTGGCGTCATTCTCACCACCCCGCCTTAATTGCAGGGCTAAAGTAAGCGCTCTGAATAATATAGTGGCTGCCTGGCGCTCCCCGGGGCTGAGGTGAATATTTCGACTGCTCATGGCCAGGCCATCCTCCTCCCTGATAGTAGGCACAACCACGATGTCTATCCCCAGGTTGAGGTCAGCTACCATTTTCTTGATAACCACCACTTGCTGGGCATCTTTTTGCCCGAAGTAGGCCCTGGTTGGTTGTACAATGTTGAATAGCTTGGCCACTACGGTCGCTACCCCCCTAAAATGCCCCGCCCGAGATGCTCCTTCGAGCATCTCGGTTACCTTCTCGACATCCACCCAGCTGCTAAATTCGGGTGGGTACATCTCATCGTCGGAGGGGACAAAGACGATATCCACTCCCTCTTCACGCAATAGCTCCAGGTCACGATTAAGCTCTCGAGGATAAGCGCCGGAATCTTCCCTGGGGCCAAATTGAGTAGGATTGACGTAAATACTCACAATAACACTGGAATTTTCTAGCCTGGCCTGCTTTATTAAGGCCAGATGGCCTTCGTGAAGATAACCCATAGTGGGGACGAAGCCCACCGCGCCGCTGAGTTGCTGCCTTAACGCCCTTATCTCAGAGATAGGCCCTACTACCTGCATGCCACTAGCTTTTAGCTCTCAGCTGTTTGATGAGGCTTTCATCCACGGTATAGCTGTGTTCCATGGTGGGGAAACTAACCGACTTAACTTCAGATATGTAACTAGAGACAGCAGTCTTAATTTCTCCGGCCAACCTGGCATATTGCTTGGCATGCCTGGGCACAAAGTCAGTGTAAAGACCCAACATATCGCTGATTACCTGGACCTGACCATCACAATCAGGCCCGGCGCCGATGCCAATCGTGGGGATAGTCAGTTTCTGAGTAATCAATTCGGAAAGAGGTGCCGGAGTGCATTCCAGAACTATCGCAAAGGCACCAGCTTCCTCCAGAACACGGGCATCGCTGAGCAACTTTCTGGCTTCCTCTAGTACCTTACCCCTCGCCTTAAATCCCCCCAATTGATGCTGCGATTGTGGGGTTACGCCAATATGCCCCATAACCGGGATACCGCAGTCGACAAGTCGTCTGACCTGTTCAGCAACAACCTCGCCCCCCTCCAGCTTCACCGCCTGCGCTCCCCCTTCTTGAATAAACTTTGCGGCATTATGTAAAGCATCGGAGACGCTGCCATGATACGTCATAAACGGCATGTCTCCTATTATTAAGGCCTTTTTACCTCCTTTCACTACCGCTTTGGTATGATGAATCATCTCCTCTATGGTCACCGGGATAGTGGACTCATAGCCCAACATCACCATTCCCAGGCTATCTCCAACCAATATCAAAGGAATACCAGCTTCATCAACCATTTTGGCCGTTACATAGTCATAAGCGGTAAGCATAGGTATCTTTTCTTTCCTCTGCTTCATCTCTTTTACATCGGTAATAGTAATCCTC
This sequence comes from Dehalococcoidia bacterium, assembly GCA_036448835.1. Classification (GTDB taxonomy): domain Bacteria; phylum Chloroflexota; class Dehalococcoidia; order GIF9; family AB-539-J10; genus RBG-13-51-36. The sequence goes on from JAZFXR010000094.1 coordinate 2,404, forward strand.
ATTGTTGCCCTCTCTATAGTTAGAATCCTAAATCCAACCCATTTACATCACCGGGGGTTTTGGGCTTTGATATTGTTTAATATTTCGTACTCGGTGTTTGAGATTTTCTCTTTTTCCTCCGCACCCACTGCTTCACTCCGCCATTTATTGATATGGGCTACAGACGAAGACTCGATGATCCTGTTTTGACTATCCACACGAACTATGTATGGGGTCATGTCGATTGCCTCGTCGTCAGGAACCTGACAATAAGAGAGGATGAGCACTATGTCTCCCTTTGCCACCAATCTGGCAGCAGCACCATTGACACCGATAATCCCCGAATTGACCACACCTTCGATAGCATAAGTGCTGAACCTAGCCCCGTTATTAATGTTCAGTACCTCCACCCTTTCGAAGGGCAGGATATCACTGGCCTCCATAAGAGCCCTGTCAATAGTAATACTGCCTTCGTAATCCAAATCGACTTGAGTAACCCGGGCTCGGTGGATTTTGCTTTTCATCATAGTTCTCATTTTCTATCTCCCTTCCTGCTTCCTAAAGAAAGCAAGGCTTTCATCTCTTCAGCTTTCTGCTCACTGACTTTGCCTTTAGCTAAAGCAATAGGAATAGTCTGAAGCCCCAGCTCCTTGTAGGTAGTGAGCAGATCGAGACTCCTGGTTTCAAGAGCGCTCAAGTGCCTCTCTATAGTTCCTGAATCCCCCCGGGCAACAGGACCTGTGAGGCAGTCGGGTAAACCGATATTGTTGATATTGTTTATCGTCCCCTCGAGCAAAGGCAGCAAAGCTCTGGTCGCCTCCTTTGAGGATACGCCGAAATTCAGCCACAGGTCCAGAGCCAGCTTAACCAGAGTCACCAGATAATTACAGGCGAAAACGGCTGCAACATGATACAGCACCTTGTCCCCCGGTTTAAGTACCACCCAATTGCCGTTCAGGAGGCGAGTCAACTCCTTCTGTGTTGTTAATAGGGGCTCCTCAGCTTCCAGTGCGAAGGTAGAACCAGGCAAATTTCGTATAGCCTGATCAACATCGGCAAAAGTCTGCAACGGGTGAAAAGAGCCAACGGCAGCCCCAAGCTTTTTTGCCGATCCCAGGATATCCACGGAATGAGCGCCGCTACAATGCACAACGCTATTTACCTCACGCCACTGAACTTCGGCGCATACCTGGGCCATGACATCATCAGGAGTAGTTATGAAGACCAGCTCAGCAGCCTCGGCCACATCCTGAGCTGTATGGTAAACCCGGCAATCGGGCACCAGTGCAGCCAGTTTCTGTGCCGAGGACAATGTCCGACTGGATACGGCCACCACCGGGCATCCTTTTTGAGAAAGCCTCACCGCCAGGGCAGTGCCTGTCGTTCCAGCGCCAATGAAGCCTGTCTTTAACATCTGATTACATCCTTAGCTGCCGGCAAACCAGCCAAAGTCTCCGCCTTTCGAATTGCCCTTATGATGGCTTCAGCGACAACCTCAGCAGCCGCTGCCCCCAGAGCATTAATATCAGCTTCCTTGTCATCACCCGTGGAAACAGCGAACAAAGCATCGCCATCATACATGGTATGGCATGGGTCGATAGTGCGAGCAATGCCAACCTGGGCCACACGGGCCAATTTGCTTGCCTGAACTTTACTGAGTTTGGCATCCGTAGCCACTACACCGATTACGGTATTAAAGGGTGGAATTGATTCTTTAAGTTGGCCTTTCAATAGCTCGGATGTCGATAAGAATCCGCTTTCGTCCGGCTTTCGAGGTCCCGCCAGAATTCTACCAGTCCCGGGTTCAATCACGTCTCCCACAGCATTTACCACCATAAGGGCGGCTACCACAACATCTCCGCCTATTTTCTGACTGGCAGTCCCTAAACCGCTTTTAACCGCTTTCTCCAGGCCAAGAACCTTGCCCACTGTTGCTCCTGTACCAGCGCCAACACATCCTTCAACCACCTCGGTATCAGTAGCAGCCAGGCACGCTTGATAGCCTTCGCTGGCTCCTGGTCTGATTTGAGAATCACCTATATTCAAGTCGAAAATAATGGCAGCAGGCACAATTGGCACCCTCCCGGCGCTAGTCTCATAACCAAATCCTCGCTCCTCCAAATACCGCATTACCCCGGCAGCAGCATCAAGACCAAAGGCGCTGCCTCCACTGAGAACGACAGCTTGAACCATTTCCACTGAATTGCCCGGCCGGAGCAGGTCTGTTTCCCTGGTCCCCGGGGATGAGCCACTGACATCAACGCCGGCAATAGCCCCTGGCTCACAAAGTATTACCGTGCAGCCGGTCGCTGCCTTCTTATCGGTATAATGCCCGACTTTAACTCCTGAAACGTCCGTTATAGCGCCATACATAACCAGAAACCAAAAAACCCTCCCGGCACAACCGAGAGGGTCATTGCGACAACTGCTATTGTCCGTCTCGGTCAGCACCGATCCAAGCGGACTTCTGACTACCTAGTCCACTAGCTCACTGCCTCAAGGGTCAATGGCTGTTCTATATGATAACAAATCCGTACTACTCTGTCAATGATTATGTTATGTGCTGCAGCTAGAGTCAGCAGTTTGGTCAATCTCGATGACTTCGTTTAGCGCTGATAGAGCAGCCTCTATTTGACCATCATCTGGTTCCCTGGTGGTCATGGTCTGCAACAAAAGCCCTGGAGCCAGGAGAATTCGGACTATCTTGTTATTGATGTGCGCTGCACCGAATTTCATGAGTTCATAGCTAATAGCGGCGATAACAGGCATGAGGGCTATGCGCGACAGTATGCGTACCCATAAGGTTGGCTGACCGACCAGGGCGAAAACAAGGATAGCTACCATTAGAACAATGAATAGAAAGGCAGTGCCGCAGCGAGGATGTGCAGTAGAATGATCCTTAACCGACTCCACATCTAAAGGCATGCCAGCATCGTAGGCATTAATAACCTTATGTTCGGCTCCGTGGTAGGCGAAGACTCTCCTTATATCGGGTATTAGTCCTATTAATCTGAGGTAAGCGATGAAAATGCCAATACGGATAAGTCCCTCGAAGATACTGCTCAATAGTGCAGAACTGATATAAGGATCGATAAGGTAGCGGGTAGCGAGGAGAGGAACCATGAAGAAGAGGGCTACACCTAGAGCAAGGCTCACCGCTACCGTCCCCCACAAAGCCGCTGTAGGTATTTTATCCCCTACTTCTTCTGCTGCTGCGACTTGAGCAGAGTAAAGCAATGACCGTGTGCCCAGGACCAGAGTTTCAACCAGGACTATTACTCCTCTTATTAAAGGTATCTCTCTGAGACGTCCCTTGTATACACTGGCGAGGGGCTGCCTAACTGTGGTTAATTCCCCATTAGGCTGGCGTACAGATATAGCCACACCTTCCTTCCCCCGTATCATCACCCCCTCCATGACCGCCTGGCCACCGTAACGAAAGGGTTTCGCCATTAGCGCCTCAATGCCTCCATCTGCCTAAAGCAAAGGCTATGATTTTGTCTCTCCATAAGAAATCCTTAATCGTATTATGACAAAACTGCTGAAAATATGAAGTCTGTCTCTTAAAGCAGCGGGGGGATGGATGAATTTCTCGTTTCTCAAGGTAAGCTTAAAAGCAAACGTCTACCGTTTTGTATTTAGTGACAACGAGAAATCACAGACCTCCGGGCTTCCGGCCTGACACAGATAAACAGTAAGAAACAGAGAGTTGACATGGAAATTGAATGTATTTCATCATTTCATCTTGTATCGTTTCTTAAAGCGCTCCACTCTGCCCATAGCGTCCACTATCCTTTGTTCACCTGTATAGAAGGGGTGGCATTTGCCGCATACTTCTACCCTGATTTCTGGCTTAGTTGAACCAAGCGTAAAGGTATTACCACAAAGGCAAGTCACTTTCGCATTCTCATGATACTTAGGATGGATTTTGTCCTTCATTCGTAAACGCTCACCTTCTTTTTATATCTGGTTGCGTGCTCATATTTAACATAGCCGTCTATTAAGGCAAACAGCGTATAATCTCTGCCCAGGCCGACATTGTTTCCCGGCAGTATACGAGTCCCGCGTTGCCGAACCAAGATATTTCCAGCGCGAACCTGTTCTCCCCCATACTTCTTCACTCCCAAGCGCTTAGCTTGACTATCTCGCCCATAAGCTGTGCTGCCACCGCCTTTTTTATGTGCCATGCCTACTTTCCTTTACCCTTAATTATTTCGTTTACTAATAGCTTAGTATAAGGCTGACGATGCCCTGTTTTGCTTCGGTAGCGAACTTTAGACTTATACCTAAATACGATAACTTTTTCTCCTTTAGTTTCTCCTAAAGAAGTGGCCACAACCTTAGCCCCTTTGATAACGGGATTGCCTATAAGGGTATTTTTATCTTCCCCAATAAATAATACTTTGTCGAGCTCAACTCTGTCCCCTTCAGGGACGGCTAAACGCTCAACTTCCAGTGTTTGTTCTGGGACTACCTTGTACTGTTTGCCACCTACTTCAATAATAGCGTAAATCTTCTCACCCCCATACAGAAAAGGGAATTCTACACCCCAAATTGCCCGGTGTCAAGCTAACGAGGAGGGTTATTGGGTCTTCCAGGGGCAATTAGACATGTCAGCAAGAGAAACGGAAACAGGATTTTATATCTACCCAAACATCATATCAGGCAACGAAAAGCTAAAAATGTAGACTGGGACTCATTTGAGCAAGGCCTTCTTGCCAACAACCTCACGCCCAACATACCACTTCCGAATAGCCTCAACTACCTCATCAGGGCGATCCAGAACTCTCAATAGGTCCAAATCATGCTCAGAGACATACTTCCTGGATAAGACGGGACTCCGCAGCCAATCCAGAAATCCCTCCCAAAATTCGCTGTTGAACAATATCACGGGAAAAGGTTTTATCTTGTGGGTCTGCATCAGGGTTAGTACTTCTGTCAGCTCGTCGAGCGTACCTAATCCACCCGGCATTATGACAAAGGCAATGGCATATTTCACCAGCATGACTTTACGAGTAAAGAAGTGATCGAAAGTTATCGACTTTGTGGTGTAGTCATTACAGGCCTGTTCTTCGGGGAGGGAGATATTCAGCCCGACCGATGTAACCCCAGCCTTTCGTGCACCTTTGTTGGCCGCCTCCATTACGCCCGGTCCCCCACCAGTTACAATTGAGAAGCCCAACTGTCCAAGCTGATAGGCTATTTCTTCCGTCTCCCCATATAGCTCGTCATCCACTCCCAATCTGGCCGAACCATAGATGGTCACTGCCGGCTCAATACCGGAGAGATTATCAAAGCCCTCTACCAATTCGCCTATTATTCGAAACATCCGCCAGGATTCTTCCTTGGCCAGTTCATTTATCTCATATCCGTTCGACATATCGCCCTCCCTTAAAAGCATACATGGCACCCAGATGAACCAAGTAGACCGGCTGGTGTAGCCTTGATTTTGCATTTTATCACCGCTTGCTTTCTGCGAGCAAGCTGCACTCAGTGCTATGCGACATAATAGTTGTTTCTGACTTGATTTCTCTTG
>JAZFXR010000095.1:0-6381 GCA_036448835.1 Dehalococcoidia bacterium
CTCACTTTTCCCTTCTATCCGAGTCCTGGAATACGGTGGTTCGTTCCCCTGGGAAAAAGATAAAGACAAGGCTATTGTTGCCTGTCCTGACTCAGAAAATCCGGTGGTGTTTGAACTCAGGCGCACGTCAACCTAAGAGATAATGGCCAGCAGACCCAGACCAGGCCTTAGGCCAGAGACACGTGTCCTAACATTGAGAACGGGGTACGCGCCCTTTGGATTGGGCGACGGCGTAGCTCCAAATCGTAACTGGAGAATTGGCGTTATTTTGGCGTCAAAATGTTTGGGATGGATTGGGACATAATGGGACTTCACGAACGAAACAGGATTCTGGGAATTGACACAATTGTTCTATTTTGTACGTAAAATGATTATTCGAAAATCCGGCTTAGAATTACGAAACCGCTGCTCTACCCCTGAGCTATGCTGGCATCAAAGTTGAATTTCAATTATTACCCGAGCTTGTGTCTACTTTTAGTTCTAAAACAGCACTATTTTTTACTAGGGCCGTTTTACGGACTAACTCCATGTCATCCCCCACCCCACTCCAATTATATGGCTGTAAACGTCCATTGTAAAGGCTACCGGACTTCTCCTATACCAGCGAAATTACATTAACATCATATGGACTTTTTATACTATTTAGGATTATAATAGGAATGATCGAATGAGGAAAAAGCTAGTCCTCGTCAGCGTGATTGCAGGTTTTTGTTTCTTTGGTATTCTCTGCTACAAGACTTGGATTATTGCCTTCGTCATTACCAAGTGCCTCAGCGGTCGGACAGACGGTAAATCCGGAATTGTCAAATCAATTATCATCCCATGGCGAAACTATCAATTCCACTTTCACCACTGGTTCATTGCCCTGATTATTGGCGGAGTATGTTTCGCGAAAGGTTTTTACATCCTGGCACCAGAGATCTCTTACGGTTTCCTCTCCGCCATTATCTTCCAGGGAATCTATTGCTACGGAGACTGGCACCGAATCATAAGGAAGAAAAATCGCTCTGCCAATTTTGTAGCAGCGGATGTCGGTCTGCCCGCTAATCTTCCGGTTTTTCAAGTTCTTCTTCAGCGAAGCGACCCACGTTCGTCAAGCCTCTCGCCTTGATTCTCACCCTATACCAGAAGCGAAAGGCATCCTTAGTAGGTTCTTCATCCACAAACCCCGTGTAACCTCTATACGATGAAGGAGAATTCATATTGATCCTGACTTCATTGCCTTTCTTGAATTTCGGCACTCTGATACCATATCCGCGGGGAATGTCATACTCCCTTCTTTTAATCGGGTCAGTCAAGACAGCACAAATCTCATTTAGCTCTTTCATTCTTTCATGGGCTTCCTCGTTATCCTGATGCCTGTCCGGGTGGTATTGAAAAGCCATCCTGTGGTATGCCCTCTTAATTTCCTCCGTGTTGGCATTCGGATCAACTCCCAGGATTGCATAGTAGTCTCTTTCAGTTTGCATACCGCACGTGAGTAGCTCCATGTAAGCTATTATACGACCGTCTTAGTAATAGTCAATAGTAATTTTGTACTATATTCAAGCCATATTGAACAATCCAGAAGCGACAATCCATATTCTGGTACAGTGTCATAATAGCCAACTCTCAATTGGCCACGCCTACAATATGGACTGATGTTCATTTCCTAAGCCTATTTTGAATGGCGTCACTTTCAAGTTCTCTAATAGCATCAGAAGCAATCCAGCGAGCAGCCCTGGAGTCGAGTCTTTGGATCTCTTTTGCGGTATTTATTGCGGCTTTGTTCAAGCTGATGTTCCTTTTCCCGATATTTCTAAGAGCCCAGTTTACCGCTTTCTTGACGAAGTTACGCTCGTCCACTGCTTCTCGTACTATGATAGAAAGCAATTCGAGGAATTTTTCGTCAGCCGCCTTTTTATCATGCCATGCCAGACAGGCTATCAGCGAAAAGGCGGTCCTTTTAACAAACTCTTCTTCTCGCTCAGACCAATCCAGGATTTTTTTCCAGGCTAATTGATTTCTCCCAAAAAGATTCATGCACACCTGATCACAGACATCCCATGAATTAATATCCTTTACCCAGTCTTCCATCTGTTCTTCAGTAAGCTTATCTGGGTCATCAATCATCGTAGCCAGGATCCTCGCTTCACCTATACCAGTTCTCCATAAGTCCATTGCCAGCTTGTGGTCTTTCCCTATCTCCTTGGCCAGTTTTCTCAGCTCAGGAACCGAGATGCATAACCTTTGCTCTATAGGTATCCCATATCTAGCCATTTCTTCCAAGTTGTCCGGCTTAGCCACACCCTGGAGTTTGTCCAGTACATCCTTCACAGAAACCAATGCTTACTCCTGTTCCATTAATTCCAAATTACTAATATGTTGAATGATTAAGGCCCATTAAACCATTATCAATTCGGATAGTTGTAAGGGTTGCTCATTACCTCTTAGGTGTGCAACAAAACAACATCTCCAATTGTTACTTTTTATGAGGCAAGGCTCTGTATTGCGGTTCAGATGGCTTTGCCGCTGCTAATTTGTCAGGATTCAGGCTTCAGCTCCTGTCTCAGTATAAGCCGTAGAAAATGGACTGCTACTACTTCAACCCAGACGAGTGCGTTGAGTATTATGATTCGCTCATATAGACCAAACCAGCCTCTTTGCTCGGCAAGTAATGCCCCTAATATCAGAACCAAAGCTAAAACACCGGCAATTACTGTATAAACAAAGATGTTTCTCCAATTCGGGGTATTCTTGAGGCTGGGTGCCAGAGATAAAACAGCGATGGGGAATAATAAGCCAAGTCCATACGATGCTATTGTGTGGATTGTTCCATCGACGGGCGGAGCACCAGAGTGGTCCATATGAAAAGTGGCAATCAAGAGAAGCACGAAACCACAGAGAGCAAGAAGTACGATACCGGCATGGAAACCCCGGGCTCTACGAATATTGAAGAAAAGCCCGGCGACAAAGATTTCCAGTAGCAGGCCCATGACCAGGAAGCAAATCGATTGCAGCCAGCCTAGGCTAGTCAGCGCCAGGCTGCTCACCGAATCGCGGATCGGGCTGTACCCGGGAATAGATAAAGATGCTGCGAGGTCCCCTACAATTACAACTACGGGTCCCACTATACCGACTATGGCCGGGACACTGTTTATGTTCAGACTTCTAGACATAGACTTTAGCCTCTATGTGCCGAGCCTACTCGCTGGCAGTATAACATGGATAGGACCGAGGCGAAATACGAGGAACACCTATTGATATCGGCTAAAACTACGTGGGTTGCAGAGGAAGCCATACGGAAAACGTGCTTCCCGTCTCCACCTCGCTTTCCACTTCTATCATTCCTCCATGAGCCTCAGCAATATGCCGACATATCGCCAGGCCCAGCCCACTACCTCCTTCAGCACGCGAGCGGGATTTATCAACCCGGTAAAACCGTTCGAAGATTAAAGGTATATCTTCTGCTGGAATGCCAACCCCGGTATCCGTGATGGCAACCACAGCCATTTGTCCTTCGCGGCGAAGTGATATGGAAACAGTCCCCGGACTGGGGGTATATCTAACGGCATTATCCAAGAGGTTCATCAACAGTCCTCGCAGCCTGGCTTCGTCGCCTTTCACCACCAGGTCCTCTGTATGACCTAATTGGAAACTGAGTCCCTTTTCCTGGCAGAGAACATCTATGTCTGTGCTCAGGTTGCTGATGAGCTTGCTGATATCGACTTGCGTGAAGTTCCATTGTTCCTTTCCAGCATCAGCACGAGCGAGGATAAGTAATTGGTCAATAATGGAGGACATTTGTTTTGCTTCCTGAGCAATCGTTTCTAAAGATTGCCTGTAATCGCTTGATGATCTTTTCCTTTGCAGCGCCAGAGACGATTCAGCTTCAATCACCGCCAGAGGAGCACGTAGCTCGTGCGAGGCATCACCGGTGAATTGTTTCTGGCGTTGGAACGCCCTTTCCAGTCGTCCAATCATCGCATTCAGTGTCGATGCCAGTCTCCCTAATTCGTCTTTGGTGTTCACGCTAATCCTTCGACTTAAGTCACTTTCCTCGATTTGCTGTGCTGTCTGGGCCATTCTGTCCACAGGCTTCAGCGCGCGGCGGGCAAGAAATATTCCACCTGCAGCCGCCAATGCCAGAGCCAGTGGAACAGCGATGACAAAAGTACGTACCAATCTGGCTAGTGCCTGGTCTATCTGTCTGGTTGAGCGAGCAATAACCAGTGCAGCTGGCTGGATACCAGAGGGTGGCCCTGGTATGTTAAGTTCTACAGGCATAGCTAAGAGACGCAATCTTTCACCTTCTGTTGTCTGGGTGGTGGTAAAGGAACTACCACCGGCAATGACTCCCGAAATGAATTCGTTACCCAAGGAAATATCTACCCCTGGGGCAGACACCTCTAGCAACTGGTCGCCAGAGTAGAAGTATAATATGATGATTTCTCCCAACTGCCCCTGGAATTCTCCTTGCCTGATGCTTTCCAGAATGGCTGGTATACTACGCAGCTGTGTGGAGCGTATTTCCAGTGCACGGTCCAGACTCCCATAGAGGCTTCGCGAGAGATAGAAGTAGACCCCGACACTGAGCAATGTCAGCAAAATCGCTAGCACCACCAGGTACCAGATTGTAAATCGGAATTTTATACTACGAATGAAGCTCATGGTGCTCTCAGTCGATAGCCGGCTCCTCTTACTGTCTGAATCAGGCTGTCTTTCCCATCGATATCAATCTTGCGCCGCAGTCTGCGGATATAGACGTCTACCAGATTTGATAAGCTATCGAAATCGTAATCCCAGGCGTGTTCTTCGATCATGGTCCGTGTGACCACCACGTTAGGATGGCGCATGAAGTACTCCAGAATGACGTATTCTTTAGTGGTCAGTTCAATGGGTCTTTGTGCTCGCCAAACCTGGCGGGTAAGAGTATTTAGAGTTAAATCCCCCACCTGAAGCTCTGGTGATTTGGACATCCCCTCTCGCCGCAGGAGCGCCCGTATTCGGGCAAGAAGCTCACCGAAGGCGAAAGGTTTGATCAGATAATCATCAGCTCCTGTATCTAGCCCTCTGACCCGGTCCTCCACCGTGTCTTTAGCTGTCAACATCAGAATGGGGATACTGATTTTTTTTGCGCGAAGCTCCTGACAGACTTCGATGCCATTCTTGTTGGGCAGCATGATGTCCAGAATGATGAGGTCATACGGATTGATCTCAGCGAGATATTCTCCTTCCTCTCCGTCGTAGGCCAGGTCAACAGCGTAAGCTTCTTCCAGAAGCCCACGCTTGATGACAGTACAAAGCCGCCGGTCATCATCAACAATCAAAATTCTCATAACAGACTCTCCAAACGAATTATATTACACCAAGATGAACATGAGATGAAATGGCACAGCTGTATGATTTCTCTGCCATTCACCCCCGGTTCATGGTGGGTTCATGTTACTGTGATAAGCTGGATTCATACTGACTGGGATTAACTGGAAAAGGAAATGAGATGTACCTACTAACTAAGCAAAGCCCAAATAGAATCTGTAGAAGAAAAACATCCCAGCAGTGGAAAGAATAGAAAGGAGGTAACATGCCAATGAGGAAACGTAAGTGGTTCATTCCAGTGGTGGTGGTCTCTGTACTGCTGATTGGAGGTATAGTCGGGGGAGTGGTTGTTGCTGCGGAGGATAGCCCAGATAATACTGAGAGCCAGACTCCCGGTCGATTCCAAGAGCTTCTGGACAGAGTGTGTGCCATCTACGGAGAGCAGACAGGTGTAGCCATTGACGCAGAGCAATTGAAAGATGCTTTGCAGCAAGCTCGAAGCGAACTACGAGATGAAGCTCTGGAAAATTGGCTGGAGAACCTTGTAGATGAGGGCAAAATAACTGAGCAAGAAGCTAGCCAGTTCCTGGAATGGTGGCAGTCCCGACCCGACGTCGAATTACCATTCCCTAGATTTGGAGGACCTGGCCCAGGTGGCGGCATAATGCAGGGTAGCAGTCTTCAGCGCTGGGGCGGCCCGTGTCCTGTCCCCGGTGTTCCCGCTGAAGCAGGCTCTTGATAAGCCAGCTAAGCAAAACTGTCAAGGGAGAGGGGGCGGTCTCTCCCCCTCTCCCTTGCATGGAGGTGAATGAATGTCTAAGCTAAAATACATTGTAATAGCTGTTCTTCTAATTATTGGTATCACCCTAGTTGTTACCGACACCCTACCCAACTCCACTACTTTCGCTTCGGAATATCTGGGCATTGACGAAGAACTCGGCTCTGAGCTTACTACTCAGGAATTAGTAGCACAGGTGGCTCCTGCCGTAGTTTCCATCGTCACTGAAACGGTGACCTACAACTGGTTCTGGCAGGCAGTCCCACAAACAGGAGCTGGAAGCGGGATAGCAATCAGCTCGGACG
>JAZFXR010000096.1:0-2548 GCA_036448835.1 Dehalococcoidia bacterium
ACCCCTTCTTCAGCCAGCCATGCGGGAAGAAAGCCGGGTTGATGTCCTGGCGACGGTATGACCTCTCTTTTTACAATCGCCTTAGTTGACTCATCAACATCAAACAAGGCGAAATGACTGCAATGGCCAAAGTGAGCAGCTACTTTGCCATCTGTTATGGGAATTGCGTATCTCATTGTCTTCTCCAGGCCAGTTTGGGTTCAAGTCTATTCATTTTCTACCTCCTCGAACAAATATCACCTGTAGAGCATGGCGGCGTTTCACAGCGTTCTGCTTTGCCACAGCAAGTTTTACCTGGCGCTCTTGTCTCAGTCTGCAGCAGGTAAGAGGCAGAAAAGAGTTTTTCCATTCTTCCACTGCCACAGACGGGGCAAGCTATAGATTTCGCATTATCTACTCCGTTGAGAAATATCTCCGATATCTTGCCACAGTTCTGGCACCTGTAATCGTAAATTGGCATTATCCCTCCAAATCATCAATTCTCACATAGCTTTGATAGCAAGTTCTGCCGCATTCACCAACTGATAGACTATCGGCGATGCTGTCAGGGCAGGATGCGTACCCATTTGAAACACGGATACGTCATAAGCAGTCATCTTGCTCTGGATACAGGCGCTAATGACATTGGCTATCTCGGCAGTGCTCTTGCCTCCTGAAATTCCACCACCAAGTAACTCCCCGTTATCCTTGGAGAACAACAACTTCACTTTTGTTGAGACCGACCCGGGCATAGCCCCCGGATGTGTATCCGGAGCCGTTGATTGACCCAGCACGATGTCATAACCTTCCTGTCTCGCTGCTCTTTCAGTTAAGCCAGCACAGGCAAAAGCTCGCTCACCAATTATGGTGGAGAAAACGCCAACTGCTCCTGGATTCTTACAGCGCGTATGAAAGAGATTAGTTCCAGCTATGCGCGCCTCGGTACAGGCTATAGATGCAAGCATTAAGCGGCTTGGCTTGCCACTGAAGAATGAGACCTTTTCTGCACAGTCGCCGCAGGCGAAGATGTCTGGATCTGTGGCGGTGCGCATATATCGGTCCACCGCAACTGCCTTTCCTGGCCCCATTTCAAGTCCAGCCTTCTTTGCCAGTTCGCTATTTGGCACAACACCAACTCCGACAACGACCATATCAGCTTTCAATTCCTGTCCCCCTGATAACCTGACTCCGCTAACCTGATTATCACCGAGTATTGCTTCGACTTTGCTACCTACAAGCAATTTGATGCCCCTATCGCTGAGTACTTTCTCGGCTTCGGTGCAGAACTCTTCATCCAAAGCTAATTGCAGACAATGGGGAAGCAGTTCCACTATAGTGACATTGCAATCGCGGCCTTTCTTGCACTCGTCAGCGAACTCCACACCAATGAAGCCGCCTCCTATTACTACGATATCATTGGCATCGTTGAGAACAGACAACATATTCCTTAAATACGCCACATCCTTCCTTGCGGTGAAAACATTCCCCTTTTCCATACCAGGAATAGGTAAGACTACAGGAGAAGAACCGGTGGCCAGAATCAGCTTTTCATAGCTGACTGCGTCTCCATCACTCAGCAAGACTGCCTTCTTTTTCCTGTCTATTTCCACCGCTTCGCCCTTAACAAGCTCAACACCATTGTTCTGAAGTAATGCATCGGGAATCAGATTTTTTTCTGGGCTGCCTACAGTTCCGAAGATATACGGTATTCCACAAGGAACAAGTACTTGCTCTTCCTTGCGAATTAGAATTACGTTCTTATCCCCATATCTTCTACGGCAGCTAATCCCTGCTACTGGTCCAGCGGCGCTTCCTCCAATGACTACCACATCGGCTTGCTTCATTTTGCTTGTCTTCCCTCCTGCATTAATCTTTGTCTTAGCTTTTTGTTAGCTCAGAGCTTGGGCAGTGATCTGCCATAGCTTTTCTATCTCATGACTGACTCTGCCATCGCCATATTCTACCACAGGCAACCGCTCAATAAGAGCCTCGGTAACCACATTATCAAAGGGTATTTTGGATATCACTTCTATTCCCTGGTTAAAGCAATAACTTTCGATCTCGCTACTGTTTTCTTGATTAATATCATATTTATTTATGCAAACCAAGGCAGGAATGCCGAAGTGGCGGCAAACGCCAATTACACGTTCAAGGTCATGAATCCCTGATAGCGTGGGCTCGGTCACCAGCAATGCCAGACTGGCACCCGATAGCGAGGAGATAACCGGGCAGCCTATGCCTGGGGGACCATCGGCAATGATGTAGTCTAAATTTTCCCTCTCGGCAATGAGCTTGGCGTTCCGTCGCACTAACGCCACCAACTTTCCTGAGTTTTCCTCGGCAATACCCAACCTGGCATGGCATAAATAACCGTATTTTGTTTCCGAGATAAATGAATGCCCAGCCATACTGTCCTTCATAGTGATGGCATCAACAGGGCAGACCTGGTAGCAGAAGCCGCACCCTTCACAAGAGAAGGGGTCGACTTCAAAATCTTTAATGGCTCCAAAGTGGCATAGTTCCTGGCATAAGCCACATTCTGTACACTTCTCTTCGTCTATGAAAGCGA
>JAZFXR010000097.1:0-8225 GCA_036448835.1 Dehalococcoidia bacterium
AGATGCTTTTGGCAAGCAAGACCATCCCGGCACAGGTACCCCAAATAGGTAGGCCTTGTTGCGCCATTTCTTTTATGGGACGGATCAACCCGAAACTGTCCATTAGTCTCAGCATGGTAGTGCTTTCTCCGCCGGGCATAATAAGCCCGTCTAGTGTATCGAGTTCATGGGGCAGGCGAATTGGAGGAGCTTCTACACCTAATTGTCGCAGAATTTCAATATGCTCTATGAATGTTCCCTGTAGAGCAAGAACCCCCACCTTCATATCTTGTCAGTTTCCTGAAGGCTTCATGATACACCAGGCGCGGGAGCCAGGCAAGTGATTAATTGGTATACTGAAGAATGATAGGAGCGAATTTCAGTTGACAAGCATGGCTTGGCCCTGGTATTATGGAAAACGGTTTCCTATTACCGATAATACTGGAGTATTACTGTGGGTTTCGAGACACAAGACGTAGAAAGAAAGACAATTGCCATCATGAGAGTTCTGAGAGACTCGCCGGAGCCTCTTGGAGCCAGGGTTATTGCACAGAGATTAAAGGACCACGGGGTTGAGCTAGGCGAAAGGGCGGTGCGGTACCACCTTAAGATAATGGATGAACGCGGGTTCACAGAGAGCGTGGGAAGGGATGGGAGGCTAATTACACAGCTCGGTCTCGAAGAATTAGAAAGTGCTTTAGTCGGGGACAAGATTGGGTTTGTGGCTTCTAAGATTGAGTTTCTGGCCTGTCAAACGGACTTCGACATAGATAAGCGTCAGGGCAAGGTTCCTGTAAATATCTCCTTTTTCCCTCAGAAACAATTTAAGAAGGCGATCGAGATTATGAAAAGGGTTTTTCAAGCCGGGATCTGCGTCACTGACCTTGTGGCTGTAGCTCGCCAGCGTGAGAGATTAGGTGCAATAATTGTGCCCCAGAATAAAATAGGTCTGGCCACTGTTTGTAGCGTTATAATTAATGGTGCTTTGCTTAAAGCTGGCATTCCTATGGATTCCAAGTTTGGTGGCATCCTTCATATTAAGAACCACAAACCTTTGCGATTTGTGGAACTTATCCAATATCCGGGCTCATCCTTAGACCCCTCAGAGATATACATTACCAGTAGAATGACAAGCGTTGGTCAAGTAGCTAGAAAAGGGGAGGGGAAGATTCTAGCCAATTTCCGAGAAATACCGGCTATATGCCAACCTGAAGCAGAAAAGGTCATTGCCAGACTAAAAGAAGCTGATCTGGGTGGCGTGCTCATGATGGGTGAGGTGAGCAAGCCTGTCTGTGAGGTTCCTGTGGAATTAAATAAGGTCAGCATGATACTCACAGGAGGGCTTAATCCTATAGCTGCTGCTGTTGAATCCGGCATAGAAGTGGAAAATCATGCTATGAGTACCATAATGGAATACCAAGATCTAGTTAAGTTCTGGGAGTTATGAAATGAATATAGTAAGAATCATACCATGCTTAGATGTAAAGGATGGCAGAGTGGTCAAGGGAATAAACTTCGTGAATCTGAGGGATGCCCGAGACCCTGTAGAGGCAGCGGAGGCCTATTGTCGAGAAGGAGCTGATGAACTGGTATTCCTTGATATCTTCGCCACCGTGGAGAATAGAAAGACGCGTTTTGAATGGGTGAAAAAGGTCTGCGAGGTGGTTACGGTTCCCTTTGCCGTAGGAGGCGGTATCGGTAGCCTTGAGGACATGCAGACCTTGTTTGACCTTGGGGTGAGCAAAGTTTCGCTAAATACGGCTGCAGTTAAGAATCCTGAGCTTCTAAAAGCATCCTCAAACAAGTTTGGCAAGGAAAGACTCGTTGTTGCCATCGATGGTCGGAAGAATCCCCCTGGGACTAGTCTTCCACGATTAGAGGTTGTAGTAAGGAGCGGTAGTGAATCCACAGGGATAGACATTGTTGACTGGGCGAAGAAGGTGGAGGAGCTAGGGGCTGGTGAGATTTTGCTAACCAGCAAGGATGCCGATGGCATAAAGGAAGGATATGACCTGGAGATGACCGGAGCCGTGGCTGGGGCCGTATGTATCCCGGTTATTGCCTCGGGTGGTGCGGGTAAGCTAGAACATCTTTGCGAAGCTATAACAATCGGCAAGGCATCAGCGGTCTTAGCCGCTTCGATCTTCCACTTCGGTGAAATATCCATCTCTCAGGCAAAAGAATATTTGACTGAGAAGGGGATATCTGTAAAAACTTAAGGGAGGTCACAGGAGGTAAGTTCATGAGTATAAATAGTGGCGAGCAAGCGTTCAACAATGTAAGAAAACTGATTAATGATGTCTGTAACCGGATGAATATTGCTGAAGCATGCCGTTCAAGATTGATGGAATGTGAGCGGGAATTGACAATCCATTTCCCGGTACGAATGGATGACGGCACGGTAAGAGTTTTTACTGGCTTCAGGATATTGCATAACGATAGTCGCGGGCCAGGAAAAGGGGGGATCCGTTACCACCCGGCCGTTACCCTGGACGAAGTCAAAGCCCTAGCCGCTTTGATGACTTTGAAGACTGCGGTCGCTGGTATCCCCTACGGTGGAGCCAAGGGAGCTGTGATTTGTGATCCAAAGGTTTTGTCCCAGAATGAACTAGAGAGACTGACTCGGCGCTACGCTGCTGAAATCACTCTCTTTATTGGTCCTGAAACTGATATCCCGGCTCCCGATGTAGGTACTAATCCTCAAATCATGGCCTGGATTATGGATACTTACAGTATGGGTAGAGGCTATTCCGTACCCGCCGTTACTACAGGTAAACCACTGGAAGTAGGTGGCAGTAGGGGCAGGTTCGAGGCTACGGGACGTGGCTGCATGATCACTGCCCTACTAGCGGCCAAGCATTTGGGCATAAATGCGGAGGAAGCAACCGTTGCTGTTCAAGGCTTCGGAAATGTGGGGGCGGTGGCAGCTAGTCTTCTAGCCGGAGAGGGTTGCCGGATAATAGCAGTAAGCGATACCGAGGGCGGCGTTTACAGCCCAAAGGGTCTAGATCCCGGGCTCTTGTTCACTCAAAAAAAGGAGACAGGTTCGGTAGTTGGCTTCAAAGATGCTGAAACCATAACTAATGCTGAGCTCTTGGGGCTACCGTGTGATATCTTGGTGCCAGCAGCTCTTGAACAGCAGCTAGTCAAAGCCAATTCCGGTTCAGTAAAAGCAAAACTGATTATAGAGGGTGCTAATAATCCAACTACACCTGAGGCGGACAGGATTCTTGGTAACAACGGCATATTTATTGTTCCTGATATCTTAGCCAACACGGGTGGCGTGATAGTATCATACCTTGAATGGGTACAGGGTCTGCAATTCCTGTTCTGGGAGGAAGAAGAAGTAAATGATTACCTGGAGAGAATTCTGACCAAAGCCTTTGCTGAGGTACTACAAACTAGCCAGCAGGAGAAAGCGGATATGAGGACAGCGGCTCATATGATTGCACTGCGCCGGCTGGCAACCGCTATGGCTTTCAGAGGGATATTCCCGTAATCTATGTAAGAATCAGCAACTGAGGAACAGGGATATCCGTAAGAATCTAAGGATGAAAACATTGGGAGAAGCACACAGAGGGATGCCTATGAAACGATGAACCATTATGAAAAAGTGAAGACAATAGTGGACAAATATGACGCCAGCCACGATAGTGTCATCGCAATACTTCAGGATGTGCAATCAGAGTATCATTATCTGCCGGAACATGCTCTAAGGGCAGTAGCGAGCCAGTTGGGCCTTCCCTTAATACAAGTCTGTGGTGTGGCCACCTTTTTTAAGGCATTCAGTTTAAAACCGCGGGGTGAGCACACAGTGATGGTTTGTCTCGGTACCGCCTGCCATGTGCGCGGTGCTCCGGCCGTACTGGATGAAGTGAGAAGGCAACTAGGCGTCGAGCCTGGCAACACCACTGATGACATGCGCTTCACACTGGAGACGGTGAATTGTCTGGGAGCATGCGCTTTAGGACCTATACTGGTTGTAGATGATGAGTACCAAGGGCAAATGAGCTCCAGAAAAGTCAAGAAAGTCCTCAATAGATACAAAAAGACACCGAAAGACGTGAGACATGAAGAGATTGCGGTCAGCAGTTGAACTTGAACAATTGCGGGTCAAAATACTGAGCCAGCGCAAGCCAGAAAAGCCCTGTATCTCAATCTGCGGAGGCACTGGCTGTCATGCGTATGGGTGCGAGGATGTTGCCAAAGCACTCAAGAACGAGATAAAGCGACAAGGGTTAAGCAAGCAGGTCGAATTGAAAGTGACAGGATGTCATGGTTTCTGCGAACGTGGTCCGCTAATGGTACTGCAGCCCCGAAAGATATTCTACCAGCGCGTTAATCCAAGCGATGCTTCCGAAATAATCGCGGAGACGGTTATGAAGGGCAACATTATCGAGAGGCTCCTTTATATTGACCCGGTAAGCGAAGAGAGGGCGCAGTCTGAGGAAGATGTTCCCTTTTACAAAAGGCAGCAAAGACTCGTTTTTGGCAATAATGGCCTTATTGATCCCACAAACATAGAGGACTACCTTGCCATAGGCGGTTACTCGGCTCTGTCCCAAGTCCTCTTCAACATGCAGCCGGAGGAGGTAATTGAGGAAATCAAGAGATCCGACTTACGTGGGCGCGGTGGTGGAGGATTCCCCACAGGCAGTAAGTGGGAGTCCTGTCGCAATGCTCCATCTCCAGATCGCATCCGCTATGTCATCTGTAACGCCGACGAGGGCGACCCTGGCGCCTATATGGACAGGAGTCTTCTCGAAGGGAACCCAAACAGCGTGATAGAGGGCATGATAATCGGTGCCTATGCCGTGGGGGCACACAATGGCTATGTATATGTGCGGCTCGAGTATCCGCTCGCTCTGAAGAACCTTGGCATAGCCCTGGGCCAAGCAAGGGAGCACGGTTTTCTTAGTCAGAACATCCTTGGCTCTGGTTTCGATTTTGATATCAAGATTTCACGAGGAGGTGGTGCCTTCATCTGTGGGGAGTCCACGGCACTTATGGCTTCCTTGGAGGGAAGAGTCGGAGAGCCACGTCCCAAGCATATCCACACCGCCCTACAGGGACTTTATGGCAAACCCACTAATCTCAATAATGTGGAAACCTGGGCAAATGTGCCTCTCATCATTAACCGTGGCGCCGACTGGTATTCACAAATCGGCACAGAGGGAAGCAAGGGCACCAAGATATTTTCCCTGGTGGGCAAGATAAACAATACGGGGCTGGTTGAGGTGCCCATGGGTATTACGCTCAGGGAAATCATCTATGGCATCGGGGGTGGAATCCCCCACGGCAAGAAATTCAAAGCTATCCAAACAGGTGGTCCATCAGGTGGTTGCCTGCCTGAGAGTCTCATTAACCTGCCGGTCGATTTCGATAGGCTTACTGAGGCAGGATCAATGATGGGCTCAGGTGGCATGATTGTCATGGATGAGGGCACCTGTATGGTAGATATAGCCAGATATTTTGTCAGATTCCTCACAGAAGAATCCTGCGGCAAATGCGCGCCGTGCCGTGAAGGACTGGACAGGATGCTGGATATCCTTACCGATATAACTGAAGGGAAAGGGAAGGAGGGGGACATAGCACTCTTGGAGGAGCTTGGCAGCATCATTAAGGAAGCCTCCCTTTGCGCTCTCGGTGGCACGGCACCTAACCCTGTCCTCTCTACTATCAGATACTTCCGCGACGAATACGAGGCGCACATAAGAGAGAGGCGGTGCCCGGCGGGGGTATGCAAAGAACTCATAACCTTCAACATCGACGCAGAGAAGTGCACTGGCTGTCTGGTGTGCGCCAGAGAATGTCCACAGGGGGCCATATCGGGTAAAAAGAAAGAGCCACACATCATTGACCAGGAAAAGTGCATCAAGTGTGGTCTCTGCCACGACGTCTGCAAGTTTGATGCAGTTATAATTTTGTAACGGGAGAATAGCATGGTTGAACTGACTATAGATGGAATAAAAACACGGGTGTCCGAGGGTACCACCGTCCTTGAGGCAGCCAGCGAAATGGGCATTACTATCCCTACACTCTGCTACTATCCCGGTCTGAGTTGCTACGGTGAGTGTCGTGTCTGCTTGGTGGAGGTGGTTAAGGGTGATCGTTCGTCGCTTGAAGCCTCCTGTACCCTGCCGGTAGACCAAGGGCAGGTAATCCGTACTAACTCAGAGAAGGTGACGAGAGCTCGAAAGCTAATTATGGAACTGTTGCTTAGCTCATGCCCAAACTCCAAGACGCTGCAAGACATGGCTGCAAATATGGGTATTAACAAGGTTCGTTTCAAGATAAAAGACAGGGGCTGTATTCTTTGCGGACGCTGTGTGCGCTACTGCAAAGAACAGATGAAATCTGGCGGCATTGGATTTGTTGGCCGCGGCACATCACGGAGGGTAGCAACCGCTTTTGATGTCACTCCCGAAGAATGCCGCAACTGTGGTGGTTGTGAATGGATATGCCCGGTCTGCGAAAAAGCCTGTATGGCAGACAGCCTGATAGATGGTCTTTGTGGCGGCTGCCAGAACCTAGCACCAGTGGAAACATGTCTCGTATGCACAGGATGTTCAGAGAGTGTCGGTCCACAAGGCCATAGGGTTTACTAGTAATGGAGATGCAATCAAGAAATAATGCGATTTGCAGAAGTATAGAAGGAGGTCAGATATGACATTGACAAGGTATAACGCAACAGCCGCTACATTGACTAAGAACAGGACGGCTGGTGACTGGTGCCCTGTAAGCGGGATGTGTGTCACTTGTGTGGAAGGTTGTATCGGTATGTGCGAAATTGGTAAGAGCGCATACCGGGGTCACGAGGTTATTTACCCGCAGCCATTCGGAATAATAACAACCGCATCACAAAAGGCATACCCTGTTGATTTATCGCATTTCAACATAATGGGAACAGCCGCTGGCGCTGTTGGCATAGAAGAAGATCCGGATAGGGCTATCTTCCCAAATGTTAGTCTTGAGACAAGGCTGGGTCAGGATGGGGGAATCAGGTTACGCTTGCCAATTGTCATTCCTGGCTTGGGTTCTACCGATATTGCCGAGCAGAACTGGGAAGGTCTGGCGATTGGTGCCGCACTGACAGGCACAATACTTACCATCGGTGAAAATGTGTGTGGAATGGATGTGAAGGTGAAAATACAGAATGGAAAGGTGATTCACTCACCTGACCTCGAGAGGCGTGTACAGCTTTACCAGCAATGGCAGCGCGATGGCTATGGTGCTATTGTTCTACAGGCAAATGTCGAAGACAGTCGCCTTGGTGTACTGGAGTATGCCATAGAGAAACTCGGAGTTGATGCGGTGGAATTGAAATGGGGACAAGGAGCCAAGGATATTGGTGGTGAGGTAAAAATCAAGAGCCTTGAAAAGGCACAACTCCTCAAGAAACGAGGCTACATTGTTCTTCCTGACCCGCTTGATCCTGGTACGGTAGATGATTTTGGGAAAGGCGTTTTCAGTGAGTTTGAAAGACACTCACGGGTTGGTATGGTCACCAGAGAGGGCTTTCTTGAGGCTGTCGCTCAATTGAGGAAGGCTGGCGCCAAACATGTATCGCTGAAGACTGGTGCCTACAGACCTGCAGACCTTGCCCGTGCTGTCAAGTTCTCCTCCATGGCAAAGATTGACTATATCACCGTTGATGCTGCTGGTGGTGGCACGGGCATGAGTCCGTGGCGTATGATGAATGAGTGGGGCGTGCCCGGTGTAGAACTATGGTCGCTACTCTATAAATATTGTAATCGTTTGGCCCAGAAAGGCGAATATGTGCCTGACATTGTAATTGCAGGTGGATTTGTTTTGGAAGACCAGATGTTTAAGGGCTTGGCACTGGGTGCTCCCTATGTGAAAGCAATAGGCATGGCCCGAGCACCTCTTGCTGCGGCCATGGTTGGTAAGACTATCGGAGAAACGATAAATAGCGGACAACTTCCTGTTTATCTCCAGCGATTTGGCAAGACGAGGGAAGCTATCTTTGTTACTGCTGAGGGGCTGAAAAGAGAGTATGGCAAAGATTATGAGAGGATTCCAACTTCAGCTATTGGGGTCTACACTTATTACGAGCGGCTTGCCCAGGGTTTACGCCAGTTCATGGCTGGTAGCCGCAAGTTCGACGTAAAGTTCCTAGACCGTGGCGATATCGTTGCCCTTACTCATGAGGCGGCGGAGGTCTCCGGCATACCCCACGTGATGGAGGCAGATAAGGAAGAGGCAGAGAAGATTCTAGGATAAAG
>JAZFXR010000098.1:0-4941 GCA_036448835.1 Dehalococcoidia bacterium
GCTTGCCTTACCACACTGGTTGTCGGTCTAACCGTGCGTTTCGGCAGAGTTTTTAACCGAGTTCCCTTTACTTTACCACCACTGACCCGCATTCGTAATTAACCTTCTATAGAATTTCGTGGTATTATAGTATATTACCATGCGATCTCTTAGTTCAAGTAAGCCGAACTTATTGACGGACAGGGTGGTATGTTCTATACTTTAGGATAAAGCTGAGAATAGGATTGAAATGAGCACAGGATTTGAAAGGTTTTCTGAAGGGGCTCGTAGAGTACTAACTCGGGCTCAGGGAGAGGCACAACGCTTGGGTCATAATTACATTGATACTGAGCATATACTGTTGGGTATAGCGGGGGAGGAGTCAGGGGTTGCGGCGAAAGTTTTAAGTAATTTTGGTATCTCAGTAAGTAAGATACAGGCGGCTGTAGAATTTGTAATTGGAAAAGGAGAGCGCCGAGCCACCAAGGGGGAGGTTGACCTTGCGCCGCGGGCAAAAAGAGCCATCGAGTTTGCTGTGGATGAGGCACGTCGTCTTAATTCAAGCTACATAGGTGTTGAACATCTATTACTGGGATTACTGCGCGAAAGCGAAGGAGTGGCTTTTAGTGTTTTAGAAAGTTTTGGTATTACCCTGGAGCGAACACGAGATGAAGTTAATCGAGCTGCTAAGCAAGAAGCTGTTCGAACTCGTACCACAGGTCGCTCTGCCACACGCACACCAACACTGGACCAACTTGGGACCGATTTAACTGCCCTGGCTCGGGCGGATAAACTCGACCCCATTGTCGGACGCAACAAAGAGATTGAACGTATAGTTCAAATACTTAGTCGTCGTACTAAAAACAATCCCGCGCTTATAGGTGAAGCAGGTGTAGGCAAAACTGCTATTGTGGAAGGACTGGCACAACGCATAATAGCCGGGGAGGTTCCTGAGGTACTACAAGGGAAGAGAATAATTGCACTAGATATAGGTGCCTTAGTAGCCGGAACGAAATATCGCGGTGAATTTGAGGAAAGGCTGAAGAGGGTTATTGAGGAAGAGAAAACCGCCGGTAATTGTATTCTATTTATTGATGAAATGCAGACCATTGTGGGTGCCGGAGCAGCTGAAGGTGCAGTTGATGCTTCTAACCTGCTCAAGCCTTCGTTATCGCGTGGAGAGATTCAATGTATCGGTGCCACTACTTTGGACGACTACCGCAAACATGTGGAGAAAGACCCGGCTTTGGAGCGACGGTTCCAACCTGTCTTGGTAGCTGAACCTACCATGGAGGAAACAGTGGAAATACTGCGGGGCATTAAGCACAGATATGAAGAATTTCACCAATTGGACATAAGTGACGAGGCCCTGCAGACAGCGGCCACATTAGCTACAAGATATATAGCAGACCGTTTTTTGCCGGATAAAGCTATTGATCTAATAGATGAAGCGAGTTCCCGAGTACGCATTAAGCGGGGTAGTGCCCCGATTGGATTAGCTGAAGCGAGGCGAGCTTTGGAAAGCGTACGCAAGGAGAAAGAAACAGCTATGGCAGCTCAACAGTATGAGTATTCCGGTGAATTGCGTGATCGCGAGCTTCAGCTAACGGAAAGAATCGAGACAATGGAGAAGGAGTGGCAAGTTAAGAAGGAGCAAGGCCGACCTGTAGTTACCTCGGAGGATATTGCTGAGGTAGCCAGCATGTGGACAGGTATTCCTGTGATAAAGCTGACTATTGATGAAACCACCCGCCTTCTACAGATGGAAGAGGCTCTACACCACCGCATCATTGGCCAAGATGAGGCCATAAATACCGTGGCTAAATCGGTAAGGAGGGCTCGAGCCGGGTTAAAAGACCCGAGGCGTCCCATTGGTGTCTTCATCTTTTTGGGCCCCACTGGAGTGGGTAAAACTGAATTGGTAAGGGCCCTGTCCGAGTTCATGTTTGGTAGCGAAGATGCTTTGGTCAGGCTTGACATGTCGGAGTTTATGGAGCCTCACAATGTAGCTCGCCTGGTTGGAGCACCACCTGGTTATATTGGTTATGAGGAAGGTGGTCAATTAACCGAGGCAGTAAGGCGGAAGTCCTATTGTGTTATTCTTCTCGATGAGATTGAAAAGGCGCATTACAATGTATTCAATATCCTGCTCCAGATTTTCGATGATGGTCATTTGACCGATGCCAAAGGGCGAAGAGTTGATTTTCGTAATAGCATCATAGTCATGACCAGCAATGTTGGTGGCGAGCTTATTAAGCGTCATATGACCATTGGTTTTGCTGCTCATATCGATGGCGAACGA
Source organism: Dehalococcoidia bacterium (assembly GCA_036448835.1). GTDB lineage: Bacteria > Chloroflexota > Dehalococcoidia > GIF9 > AB-539-J10 > RBG-13-51-36. Next base: position 2,282 of record JAZFXR010000098.1, read on the forward strand.
AAACAACAGACAGAATATGAGCAAATGAAGGAGAATGTTCTGGGGGAGGTGAAGAAAGATCAAAGATTCCGGCCCGAGTTTCTTAACCGCATTGATGCCCAAGTCGTGTTCCATGCTTTAAGCGAGGGGCATATCCGCCAGATTGTGGACCTGATGCTTAACCAGGTTGTCGCTTCGCTCAAAGAGAAGAATGTCACTTTGGAAGTAACCGATGGAGCCAGGGATTTTCTAGGCAAGAAAGGTTATGACCCTGTTTTTGGAGCCCGCCCCTTGCGTCGCACTATCCAGAATTTGGTTGAGGATCCACTCTCCGAGGCTTTGCTGCGCGGTGAATTCCTGGCTGGAGACACGGTGATTGTGGATTGTGTCGAGGAGAAAATTGTAATGAGACCCTTAGTTAAGGATGCTGTATAAATATGGCTCAAGAAATAATCGAGGCGCCACTACCGGGGAGAATAATACAAGTTGAGGTAACCGTGGGGAATACAGTTGAAGAGGGTGGCGTGATTTGCACCATAGAAGCCATGAAGATGGAAAATCCTATATTAGCTCCAGTAAAAGCCTCAGTTATAGAAGTGGCAGTCTCACCAGGGCAGATAGTTAAGACCGGGGAAAAGATAGCCGTTATCGAGTATTAGGTATCTTGGCCAGGGGACTTGAAATCTAGCAATCAGGGCAAATCAAAACTCAGAAGTGTTTTCATTTGTCAGCAGTGTGGCAAAGAAAATCCTAAGTGGTTAGGACGCTGCCCTGATTGTCAGGCCTGGAATAGCTTCGTAGAAACTAGAGTCAACTTATCACACACTTCTAGCCAGTTTCCCTCTAGAGTAAATAAGCCTCAGGAACTTTCCCAAGTAGAGAAGGGCGACTTTCCTCGCTTTCACCTTGGTTTTGCTGAAGTAGATCGAGTTCTGGGTGGGGGTTTGGTTCCCGGTTCCCTGGTGCTTGTTGGTGGCGAGCCGGGAATAGGCAAGTCTACGCTTCTACTCCAGGTTTCGGCGATGATGGCTGAGAATAACAAAGTGGTCGCCTATGTCTCAGGTGAAGAGTCTATTAATCAGGTAAAAATTAGAGGTGACCGCCTCGGTATAGAAGGAAAAAGAATATACTTTCTCTCCGAGTCCGATTTAGCTGCCGTATTGGAATGCTTGGAAGGACTGTCGCCTGAGTTGGCGATTATCGATTCCATTCAAACTATGTATTTAGAGGATGCCGCCGGGATGCCTGGCAGTATCTCTCAGGTTAGGGAGTGCACTTGGAGATTGGAGAGGTGGGCGAAATGGAATAATGTGCCCCTGTTAATCAGTGGGCATGTGACCAAAGAAGGTACCATTGCAGGTCCAGGGACGCTAGAACATATTGTTGATGTGGTGCTTTACTTCGAAGGCGAACCATTTAGTAGTTATCGAGTGCTACGCAGCGTAAAGAACCGTTTCGGTTCCACGCACGAGGTGGGAATATTTGAGATGAGCGATAGGGGATTAAATGAAGTGGATAATCCCTCTCAGGTTTTCTTATCCGCATACAAAGACGGAACTATGGGCTCAGTGGTGGTGCCCACTCTCGAGGGGAATCGCCCTTTATTGGTAGAAATTCAGGCTTTGACTACTTCTAATAGTTATACTGCACCGAGGCGTGTCGCTAATGGCGTTGATTTTAATCGGCTATTGCTAATAATTGCTGTGCTTAATAAGCGTGCCGGATTAAGACTTTTCAACCAGGATATTGTAGTCAATGTTACTGGTGGCTTAAGGGTTAATGAGCCCGCGATTGATTTAGGGATTGCCTCGGCTATTGCTTCCAGTTTTCGTGATGCCAAACCGATTTCAAGCTTGGTTGCTTTGGGGGAAGTGGGATTGAATGGAGAGCTTAGAGGGGTATCACACGTAGAGCGAAGAATATCTGAGGCTATTAGGTTGGGCTTCAAATCCTGCCTTATGCCCAAACTTTCCCCTATCATTGCGGGCGAAGTGAAGCAATCCTTTCATTCTGCGGACATTCACTTAATCGAGGTCGGCTCGGTGGCTGAAGCTCTGAGGTTGGCACTTGCCAGGGGAAGTAAGGCACAAAATGCAAAGGGTAAAAATACTGGGCAAGAATGAAGGTAATAATCTAGGCGCGGTTATAGTCGCTGCCGGAGCTAGCCAGCGGATGGCGGGTATTAACAAGCTGTTTGCTCCTTTAATGGGGAAACCTTTGCTGGCCTGGTCTGTGGATACTTGTCAGAGATACAGGTCGGTTCAGCAGATAGTCCTGGTATTGAGCGATGATGATCTGGCTCGGGGACAGAAATTGAAAAAAGAGAGGGGTTGGTCCAAAGTTGCTTTATGCCCTGGTGGCGCACGACGACAGGATTCCGTGAGGGAAGGGCTAAAGCAAATAAGGGATTGTGACTTGGTCATGATTCATGACGGAGCCCGGCCTTTCTTGACCACAGATTTGATTGAGGATGGCCTGAAGTTAGTTGGGAAAACTGAGGCTGCTGTAGCGGCAGTGCCAGTTAAAGATACTATTAAGCTTGCTGATAGCGAGAGATTAATTAAGGAAACACTTAAGCGCGACAGGTTGTGGGCAGCGCAAACCCCGCAGATATTCAGTTTTGATGTGATAGCCAGGGCTTATGAGAACCTCGCAGCAGAGGTCACCGATGATGCCGCTGC
>JAZFXR010000099.1:0-4243 GCA_036448835.1 Dehalococcoidia bacterium
AACTAGACTATTTTGCAGCAAGGCACTACGATAACGAAATGACGTAGCATTTAGCGAGACATCGGCAAGGGAACGAAAAATCGACAACGCCGATGAGTTGTTTTTAGAGAGGAGGACAACCTGGGTAAGCTACTTTGGGAACCGACGGAAGAACGGAAGAAGAACGCGAATATAACCAGTTTCATAGCGTTCGTTAATAAACGGCATAAACAGAGCTTTCGTTCCTACAAAGAGCTACATGACTGGTCTGTAGACAGGATACCGGATTTCTGGGCTTCTGTTTGGGATTTTGTTGGCGTGAAGTCTTCCAAAGGCTACGAAATGGTGGTCGACGATGTGACCAAGATGCCGGGCGCAAAATGGTTTACTGGAGCGAGGCTAAACTTCGCCGAGAACCTACTGAGATACCGGGATGAGAAAACAGCCTTCATCTTCAAGGGAGAAACTCAGAAGTCAGTGAGGATGAGCTACGCTGAACTGTATGACTCTGTGGCACGCCTGGCAGAATCTCTTCGAGAAATGGGAATCAAGCCCGGAGACCGGGTAGCTGGTTATATGCCTAATATGATAGAGACGGCTGTGGCAATGCTTGCCACCACGAGTATCGGTGCTGTCTGGGCGTCTTGTGCTACCGATATCGGCTCTGGTGCAGCCATTGATCGCTTTGATCAGATCGAACCCAGAGTCTTGTTTACGGTCGATGGTTATTTCTATAAAGGGAAACCGTTCAATTCTCTTGCCAACGCTGCTGAAATTGTAAAGGGGGTACCTTCTCTTGAGAAGGTTATAGTGGCCCGCTACAGGGAACAGAAACCCGATATCAGCCATATTCCCAACTCCGTGTATTATGACGATTTTCTATCACAAGAGAAGCCGGAGATTCGCTTCGAGCAATTACCTGCAGACCATCCTCTGTTCATCATGTTTTCATCAGGGACGACCGGCAAGCCGAAGTGCATGGTTCAAGGAGCAGCCGGAATTCTGGTTAATCAGTTAAAGGAACTGGTAATCCACACCGATTTGAAGCGAGATGATGTTCATTTCTTTATCACAACTTGCAGCTGGATGATGTGGAACTGGATGCTAGCTTCTTTAGCCACAGGCAACACCATTGTTCTGTATGATGGCAATCCCGCCTATCCCGGGCCGGGGGCTATGTGGCAACTGATCCAGGATGAAAAAGTGACTATGTTTGGCTGCAGTGCCAGTTACATCAACTATCTGAGAAGCGAGAATCTCACGCCGGGTAAGGACTACGATTTGTCATCACTGAAGGAGATATGGCAAACCGGTTCGCCTCTCTCAGCGGAAGGGTTTGAGTATGTGTATCAGCAAGTCAAGAAGGACTTGCATTTCAATTCCAGTTCTGGTGGCACAGACATCAATGGCTGCTTTTTCACAGGAAGTCCGATTCAGCCTGTATATGCAGGTGAGTTGCAGGGGCCGGGTTTGGGCATGAAGGTGAAAGCGTATGATGAAAAAGGTCGTCCGATATTTGACCAGGAGGGCGAACTTGTCTGCGAAGCGGCTGCCCCGCCTATGCCACTTTATTTCTGGAATGACCCGGATGGTAAGAGATACAGGGATGCTTACTTCGGTGTTTACCCTGGTGTCTGGCGTCATGGGGACTACATCGTGTTTCACGGCGATACGGGAGGGGCTACTTTCTACGGTCGCTCGGATGCGGTACTGAAACCGTCCGGTGTTCGCATAGGTACTGCCGAAATATATAACGTGATGGAAGGGCTGCCGGAGGTCGCAGATAGTTTGGCAATAGGCCAGAACTGGGCAGGGGACCAGCGTGTCCTCCTTTTTGTCAAATTGGCTGAAGGATATCAGCTGACGGAAGATCTACAAAGCGCGATCAGGAAGAACCTCCGTGAAAAGGCTTCTCCGAGGCATGTCCCGGCCAGAATCTTTGCAGTACCGGATATACCTTACACCACGAATATGAAGAAAGTCGAGAGCGCAGTCACGAACATAATCCACGGCAGGCCTGTCACGAACAAAGGCGCCCTGTCCAATCCCGAAAGCCTGGATTACTATGAGCGGCTTACGAGAGAAGGAGCACTTAAATCTTGATCTACTCCTATATAGCAGGAGAAAGGAACCAAAAATTAAGAGCAACCGGACAGAGTAAAGATACTGCTGAGACATACTTTGAAAATAGTTAAGTCGTTTAGTGTCGCCGTTTGGGCGTAATACGTAGATAGTGCGCTTGAGGGAGATGAGTCATGGATTTTGATCTAAGCGAAGAACAGAATCTAACACGTCAGGCCATTCGGGCTTTCGCTGAGAAGCAAATTGCCCCGGTCGCTCGAGAGCTGGACGGAAAGGAAGAGTTTTCTGTCGAGCTAACTCGTAAAATGGCAGACCTGGGACTGCTAGGCTGCTTTGTCCCCGAGAAATATGGCGGATCCAATATGGGCTATGTCTCGTACGCAATTGCAGTTGAGGAGTTAGCCAGAGTGGATGCCTCGCAAGCCGCTACTATTGCTGCTGGAAACTCTCTGGGAATCAGCCCCATTTATTATTTCGGCAACGAAAAGCAAAAGCAGGAATGGCTTCCCAGGCTCTGTTCGGGAGAGTGTCTGGCTGCGTTTGGTCTGACTGAACCTGACGCCGGCTCCGACGCTGGAAGCTCTCGAACCACTGCAACACTTAAAGGGGATCACTGGACCATCAATGGACATAAGATCTTCATTACGAATTCGGCTTGCTCATTGACAGGAGTTATCATTGTCCAGGCCGTCACCGGTAAGCATGAGGACGGCAAACCGGAGCTGAGTTGTCTTATCGTTCCCACCGGCACACCTGGTTTGACGTCTGAGGAGATGAAGGACAAGATGATGTGGCGAGCATCCAGCACGGGTGAACTCTTTTTCGATGATTGCGTTGTGCCTGAAGCAAATCTTTTGGGAAGACGAGGGGATGGCTTCCATCAGATGCTGGCAACGCTGGATGGAGGACGCCTCAGCATCGCCGCCATGGGCTTAGGCGGATCTCAGGCGGCTCTTGAGTTGGCCTTACAATACGCTAATTCACGCACGCAATTTGGGCATCCCATCGGTTCTTTTCAAGTTAATGCTTTTAAACTGGCCGATATGGCTTTGGAAATCGAATTAGCCAGGAATCTTCTCTACAAGGTCTGCTGGCTACGAGAAAACGAACGTCCGATTACCAAAGAAGCTGCTATGGCAAAATTGTTCTGTTCCGAGGTTATGCGCCGCTGTGTCCATCACGCTGTACAACTTCATGGAGGGTATGGGCTGATGAAGGATTACGAAGTCGAGAGATTGTACCGGGACCAGAGGATTCTGGAGATCGGCGAAGGAACGTCAGAAATACTACGCATCGTGATTGCCCGCAATATCGGCGTATCGGGACGGGCAATCTAGAAAGAAGGGCACCATGAGAAAAGAGAGGGCAAAGCGCAAGGCATCTCCCAGACCGAGTCCGAGCAAGGAAAAGACGGCTAAGCATCATGATCTTCTCACCGACCTGATCGGTATAGAACATACAGATCAGGCGGAGGAATCTCCAGGTGATCGGATTCGCAGGGTTCGACAAGAGCGAGGACTGACCATTAAGGACCTCAGTAGCCGGACGGGGATCGATACGGCTGACTTGGAACGTATGGAATCAAGCGAGACGATCCCTGCATTAGGGCAGTTGGTTAGGCTAGGCAGAGCACTTGATATGAAGATGGGCTACTTCATCTCTCCAGGAATTGACGAACTCATGACTGTGGTGCGCAAGGATGCACGACGGCCAATATCTCGCTATGGAGAGACGAAGAGTATGGAGCACGGCTACTTTTATGAGTCTTTGGCTCCGGAAAAGGCTGACCGATTGATGGAGCCTTTTATTGTGACGCTGGTGCCTACAGATATAGAAGAGTTCTCCACTCACGCCGGGCAGGAGTTTCTTTATGTCCTGGAGGGCGAATTGAAACTGCAGGTCGGTGATCGCGTCGAGTTTCTCAAGCCCGGAGATGCTGCCTACTACGAGTCGAATCAACCTCACCTCGTTAGATGTGCTGGTACCACTGTGACGAAAGTATTGGCTGTTCTCTATACGGGATCGAAGTAGACCACGAGAAGAGCCGAGCCTGCTCGGGATTCAACCCTACCACACAATCTACCAGCTTCTGACTTATCGGTCGAAAATCTGGAAAGAACGAAAACGCTTGACAGTTTGTGGAGGGGTGATACAGTATAAGTTGAGATTCTGGTGCAACTAA
>JAZFXR010000100.1:0-2931 GCA_036448835.1 Dehalococcoidia bacterium
TTTTACCGCCAGGGCAATTCCATCTGCTCAGATGTTGTTCTGAACAAAAACCATGTTGGCTGGCAAAATATGGCCCATGGTGGAATCATATCCACCCTTCTGGATGAAGTTATGTCCTGGACCGTTATCTACTTCAAGAAAGCCTTTTCAGTAACCAGACAAATCCAGGTGCGATATCTGAGACCGGTGCCTGTGGAAGTACCCGTCACTGTGAAGGGAACAATAACCTCAGACAGCAAGGCACGGTCGTGCCAGGCTGAAGCCATACTGCTCGACTCCAAAGGAAAAATCCTGGCGAAAGGGAAAGGTGAATTTGCCATACTGAGCGAAGAAAAACTTACAGCTCTGCCGGACGAATTCAAGAAGCAAATGTTGGAACTATTCCGGATGTTCCCGTAGGTTGGACTAATACTATGGCGCCTGAGCCCAAAAGAGTACTACTCTTGTATACCGACAAGTACTATCTCGTGAAACAGGTCTACCCCTTCGGCTTGGACCTCATTGCCAATCATCTTCGTCAGTTTGGCCACTATGTCACCATTGAGTTCCCCTTTCTGCCAAATGCTGATCCAGAAAGCAATCTAAAAGAGATTTTGGAGCGGACCGATCCCGATTTTATAGGCCTCGGCTTTAGAAATCTAGACACAACCATGTCCTGCGAGCAATATGGTGAACACACGGGGCCTGGCTACAAGACCTATTATTTTTTTCCTGAGCTCAAACGGCTCGTTCAAATATTACGAAACCATAGGTCAGAGGCCCCTATCATCGCGGGAGGTGGGGCTTTCACCATCTCCCCGGTGGTTATTTTGGAAAGGCTGGGGATTGAATATGGCATTGTAGGGCAAGGCGAAGAGCCTTTGCGTCAATTTCTTGAGGCCTTTCCCGATGAGAGGAAGATATCAGATATCCCTAACATGGTATTCAAATACGGCGATGATTTTCATGTGAATCCAGTGCGATCTTACACCTTTCAAGAGCTAAGCACTCTCCATCACAGAGAAGAGAAGTTCAACTATGCCTATGAAAACGCGGGATTGCCGGTACAGACAAAACGGGGATGCAATCAGAATTGCTCCTACTGTGTTGAGCCGTTCATTGAGGGGAGAAGGTTTATTTTCAAAAATCAAGGTGAGGTCATTGAAGAACTAATGACTATTGCTGAAAAACATGCTGGCGTTAAGACTATTTTCTTCGTGGATACGGAGTTCAATCTTCCCGACCTCGGCTACTGCTCGGTCTTGGTCAAGGAGATCATGAAATCAGGATTGCATGAGCACTTTCGCTTCTCTTCTCAATTCTTACCAAGGCCCTTTGATCATGCATTTGCAAAACTGATAGCTGAAGCCGGGTTTGCCATCATTCTCACCTGTGACAGTTTTGCAGACAGCGTTCTTGAAAAAAATGGATCATCATACCGCCAGAAGGACATTATCGAGACTATAGAACTGTGTGAAAAATTCAGCATTGATTGCACCTTAGCGCTTATCTTCGGCTTGCCGGGAGAGACCTATGACACCATTAATCATACCATCAGGCAAATGATGTATTATACCCCCAATGCTTTCAGACGATATGAGTATACAGTCGGCGGGCGAATATATCAGGGTACCCCCTTGTGCCATTTCGTTGAACAGCAGGGAGTCGATCATAATCTGTATGGAAAGAAGTCGGCAGGACACATTGAACCTTACTATTACTGCTCCCCTGCGAGCCCAATGAAACTCAAAGCTTACATAGAAAGAACTCTTCCTTTTCCGACGATTTATCAAAACAAATTTGATGAGACCAGGCAACAGACCCTAGCCATAAGCTATCTGGTTGACCAAAATAGATGGCACGAGGCTACTGCCAGGTATTTTGAGAGCGATCTCACTGCTCGGGCCTCAGTTTATGATTATCTTTTCCGCAAGTTGGTAGATTCGGACAGAACGGAGGCGGCTAGAGACATATCCGAGCATCTGTTAGAAGCGTTGCTTCAAAGCAAAAAGAGCGCTGAAAACAAAGACCAGGTGGCAGTTGTTCAATACTATTTGAGCCTCTTGCCAACCTCTGGTTGACCGAAAGTTCTTATCAAATCATGGCTGAAACACAAATCCACTTTCTTTCCGGCAACATTGAACTTGAAGGGCTCCTGCACATTTCCTCCGGAGTCAGAGGCGTTGCCATCACCCATCCCCACCCACTCTACGGTGGCAGCATGCACAATAATGTGGTGGAATCGCTTGTCCGAGTTTATCGGCAAGCAGGATATTCCACCCTAAGGTTCAATTTTCGCGGGGTCGGCAGTAGCCATGGAGAATATAGCGACGGCACAGGAGAGCAAGAGGACGTCAAATCTGCCCTCCGTTACCTTTCGGAGAGAGGTAAAAAGGTGATAGATTTGGCCGGCTACTCCTTTGGCGCCTGGGTAAACGCTCTCACCAGGCCACCGGTGGATGCCGTCCAAAGGATGATCATGGTTTCACCCCCGGTGGCATTCCTCGACTTTGGTTCAGCACAACCCATCCCCCAACTACGGTTGGTCATTGCCGGCAGCCGTGACGAGATTGCTCCGCCAGAACTTATCCAGACCACGCTGCCCAATTGGAACCCCGGGGCGCGGTTGGAAATAATCGAGGGAGCCGACCATTTCTATGGCGGACACACAGGAAAGCTTGAGTCTATATTAGCTGACTATTTTGCTTCTGAAGTGTCTTAGGGAGATTTTGCCCGGCACATCTACTATTCTTCCTCTGAAAAACTGATGGCCCCATGGGGACAGGCAGGAATGCAGATGCCGTCCAGGTCGCACTTGGACTCATCAATGCTAGCCACACCGTCCACAACGGAGATTGCATCCTCAGGACAAGCTGTCACACAATCACCCGTAGCCCGACATTTTTCCGGATCAACCACAATTTTCATTTTACCAGCACCTATTTTAGCCCG
>JAZFXR010000101.1:0-7454 GCA_036448835.1 Dehalococcoidia bacterium
ACTGGAAGGGACAATAGTCACTTGTCCCCGGCATGGCTCTCAATTTGATATCAGTAATGGACAAGCAGTGCGTTGGTTAAAGGGAGGACTAATGTCGAAGCTTGGTGGTGTACTCAAGCCGTCCAGAAACCTCGTAGTGTATAATGTGAGGGTTGAAGATGGCAGAGTCTCGGTAGAGGCTTAACCATTCTGATAGGTGTAGGAGGTCAAGCTATGGCTAAATTATCCTTACCGTTTGAGTCCAGATATTTTCCTCTGAAGAAATTCCTCAATGTCTACCAAAAGTCTATGGAGAAGCCAGAGGAGTTCTGGGCTGAACAGGCACGTCAGTTAGATTGGTTTAGAACCTGGGACAAGGTACTGGAATGGGAGCCGCCTTTTGCAAGATGGTTTGTAGGAGGGAAGTTGAACGCATCACATATATGCGTTGACCGTCATGCTAAGACCTGGCGAAGGAGCAAGGTAGCCATATACTGGGAAGGTGAGCCAGGCGATATAAGGGTTTTAAGCTACTCCACGTTATATCGTGAAGTCAACAGATATGCCTCAGTCTTAAAGAACTGTGGCATAGGTGATGGGGACAAGGTTGTCCTATATCTGCCCATGATTCCCGAGCTGCCTATTTTCATGCTGGCCTGCGCCAGGATTGGCGCCATCCATACGGTAATCTTTTCAGGATTCAGTGCTCAAGCATTGGCTGACAGGGTCAATGATATACAAGCCAAGTTACTAGTAACTGCCGACGGGGGATTTCGAAGGGGGAAGATAATCCCTCTGAAGAGCATAGCCGATGAGGCCTTAACTAAGTGCCCCTCGGTGGAGAAGGTTATTCTGGTTAAAAGAACTGGTTCTCCGGTCACCGTAAAGACGCCAAAGGAATCGTGGCTGCATGACCTGCTTGATAAGGCAACACAGTTTGTGGAACCAGAGCCAGTGGAGTCAAATCATCCCCTCTATATACTGTACACCTCGGGTACCACGGGCAAGCCTAAAGGAGTTGTCCACAGTACTGGCGGCTATCTGGTCCACAATTATTCTGCTTATAAGTGGGTCTTCGACCTTCGAGAGGAATCGGTCTACTGGTGTACTGCTGACGTCGGTTGGGTCACCGGGCATAGCTCAACAGTATATGCCCCGCTGGCACATGGGGCAGCCATTGTACTTTATGAAGGGGCTCCCGACTATCCTACGATTGAGAGATGGTGGGATATTATTGAGAAATATGGAGTCACCATATTTTACACCTCGCCGACAGCCGTCAGGATGTTCATGGGATATGGAGAGGAGATGCTGAAGGGGCATGACCTCAGCAGTCTGGAGCTATTGGGGAGCGTGGGAGAGCCTATTAATCCTGAGGCCTGGCTCTGGTTTTACCGCCATGTCGGTGGCGAAAGATGTCCCATTGTTGATACCTGGTGGCAGACTGAAACCGGTGGCATCATGATTTCACCTAGCCCCGGCATAGAGTGTGTGCCTCTGAAACCTGGCTCAGCAACTTTACCGCTGCCGGGGGTAGAGGTTGATGTAGTTGGTGAGGATGGCAAGTCAATGCCGCCGGAAAAGAGGGGTTTGTTGGTAATAAAGAGACCATGGCCCGGGATGCTCCTTGGCATACATGGAAACCCGGAACGCTACAAGGAAGCGTACTGGTCGCGGTTTCCCGGCGTTTACTATACCGGCGACTACGCAGTGAAGGACAAAGATGGATACTTCTGGGTCCTGGGAAGGGCTGACGAGGTGCTCAAAGTGGCCGGACATAGAATAGGAACTGCTGAGTTAGAGGACGCTGCCGTCTCACATCCTCAAGTAGTTGAAGCAGCAGTTGTGGGTAAAGAGGACCCGGTGAAAGGCGAGAGCATTGTCATTTTTGCCAGGCTCAAGGAAGGTGTTGACCCTTCCCCGAACTTGGAAAAGGACCTTGCTGGTCACATGCGAAAAGTAGTGGGGCCTATAGCGGTTCCTGATGAAGTTTATTTCGTCGCCAAGCTACCCAAGACAAGAAGCGGCAAGGTTTTACGGCGGGTTTTGAAGGCTGTGGCCAATAATAAAAAAGTAGGAGACCTCACAACTCTGGAAGACAAAAGCTCCGTGAAGGAAATAATCAAGACCTATAAAGAACTCAAAAAAGAGGGGCAAAAGAAGAAGTAAGATGTCGCCAGATGTTGATTTCCTATTGAACAAAAAACAAAATTAAACCGCGTAGTTATAGACCAGGAGGTGTAAAATGGAGAGGAACCTTAAGACAGAGCTTGAGATCAACAATGTATCTGTCGAACTCAATCCCTTTGTCCAGGAATTCTTAACTCGCACTGTGGTCGGTGCAGTCTCTTCCTTGAAAGGATCTGGAAACATACAGGGCCTGGAGCTCTATCTGGAGCGGGACGATGTCAAAATCGTTGTCAATGGGAATGAACTTCCCCTTACGCCTTTCCCTAAGGAAATCATAACCAATACGATAATTGGCTTGGTCTCTCCATTAAAGGGAGTGGATAAAGTAGACAGTTTGCAGATTAATGTTAAGGCACAATAGTGTGGCGAACCTTCCTTCCTTGTCACCCTGAGCCTCTTCTCTTTTACTACTGCGAGCACCTGAAAGGTCCATAGCAGTCTCAAGAGATTGCTTCGACGCCTCGCAATAACACGAGGTAACAGTAATCGGTCTTCAATATGTGGATTTTGACAGCTTCGGCGGCTAATGCTATGATAACTTCATATAAGCGAAGCTTATAGTCAAAGTCGATGATAATAAAATGGTCAATTTGGTCGGGGAGGGGATTCAGGGGGTCGTAATAGTTGGATGCCGCCGATAGTTGGCTTTTATTAGCCTTCCTAGTTTGCTTAGCCCTCTCAGCTTTCTTTTCCAGCGCTGAATCAGCTTTCATCGCTCTGCCCAAGCTGCGTATAAGATATCTGGTGGAAAGCGGCGTTAAGGGAGCGGAAAAGCTAGCCAGAGTTGCTGAAAAGCCCGAGAGGTTTCTGGCTACCGTGCTTCTAGGTAATAATCTGGTAAATATCGCGGCCGCTACACTGGGCACCATCATGGCAGTTACAGTTTGGGGCTATCCATGGGGACCAATCATTGCTACCGTGGGGGTAACAGCGATAATCCTGGTCTTTGGAGAAGTCATCCCCAAAACCTTTGCTGTGCATCACGCCCAGCGGCTATCCTTAATCTATGCTAATCCCCTGAGAATAGTAGAATTGTGTTTCTACCCCTTCATCCTGGCCCTGGAGCGAATTGGATTAAGATTTACCAGGATAGTAACTGTATCCGAGGAGGATAGACAAATAATCAGCGAGGGAGAGATACGTTCGGCAATAAATGTTGGGGAAAGTGAAGGCGTGGTGGAGGAAGATGAGGCAAAGATACTGCGCCAGGTGTTCGAATTCACGGATCGCCCCGTGAGCAAGGTCATGGTTCCCAGAACGGAAATCACCTGGGTGGAGCAAGGGACAAAGATAAGTGATTTCTTGAATCTCTATACGCAGGGACGATATAGTCGCTTCCCTGTATATAAGGACAATACGGACAATGTGACTGGTATCTTGCATGCCAAGGACGTATTGATGAAGTTAACGGATGGAACCGGCAGCAGGAACTGTGTCATCGACGATCTGGTGCGCCCGACCTATTTCGTACCTGAAGGCAAACACCTGGGAGAACTGCTGGCTGAGATGCGAGATGGTGGTCACCACGCGGCAATCGTTGTCGACGAGTTCGGGGGAATCGCGGGAATGGTTACCCTCGGACAACTAACTGAGGAGATTGTTGGCGATATTCATGATGAGCTAACGGATCAAGAAAAGGATTTCATTGTAACCGGCGACAGCACCTTTCAGCTAGACGGAGGATTCAGGGTCGAGGAAGCTAATGAGGAATTGGAACTGAATTTGCCCGGCGGTGATTATGAGACCGTGGCCGGCTTTATTCTCAGCCACCTTGGTCGGATGCCAGAGCAGGGAGAGCATTTTAAGTACCAAAACCTGAAGTTTGTTATCACTGAAATGCGGGGGATGAAGATAGAGAAGGTCATGGTAACCAAGGAAACGAGCTTTACTGCATCGTAGCTTAGAGGGGAACTTGGGTTTGTCTTAGCTCAACATGGTGCGATTTTGGGGCAAAACCTTGAGAAGTTAAGAGAAAGCGTCCCCGACCCGGCGCGCCAGCAGAAAGCACGAGAATACAGTAAACTCCAGCGGCGCGGCTTTTTTATCGAACTGAGCATAGGTGGCATCCTACTACTAATCCTTCTTTTCACCCCTGCCTCAACTACACTAGCTAGCTTTTTGGTCTTTCCTTTTCCATGGTCAGCAACACTATACCTGCTGATATTAGCGGCAGTCTATGGAGTGATAACAGCACCATTAGGCCATTACTACAATTTTGTCCTGCCCCGTCGTTATGGCTTGTCAAAGCAAGACCTGGCAAGCTGGCTATGGGACAAAGTCAAAGCTTCGGGGCTGCAGTTATGTCTAGGCTTGTGTCTGGTTACAGTCGTTTACTGGCTTATAGGGAATATCCCAGGGCTTTGGTGGCTAGCAGTTGCCCTGATTATTTCCTTAGTCAGCTTAATCCTCACCTGGCTAACACCGACCTTTCTTATACCCTTATTCTTTAAATTAAAGCCCTTAGAAGAAGGAGGGCTCAAACAGAAACTGGTGGATTTAGCCAGGAGGGCTGGATTTGATATTAACGAGTGCCTAACCATGGATCTAAGCAGCAAAGCCACTACAGCGAACGCCATGCTCAGTGGCTGGGGCAGGTCCAGACGGATTATCTTCAGCGATACTTTGCTCGAGGGATATTCATGGGATGAAATAGGGGTAACTCTGGCTCATGAGCTAGGGCATCGTCTACACAATGATATTCCTAAGCTCATAGGAATCCAGGCAGCTGCCTTTTTACTGGTGCTCTATCTGACCAATCTAGCCCTAAGAGGTGGGGTAGCAGTATTTTCTCTGCAAGGAGTGAGTGATATCAGTGGTCTTCCCTGGTTAATTCTCGTTTTAGCCATACTTATCTTGGTATTACAACCGGCATTGAACTGGTATAATCGTCACATAGAAACAGCAGCAGACGAAACTGCATTGGTGCTGAGCGATAATCCGCAAGCCTTTGTTAGTTTGATGACTAAGCTGACGGACCAGAATTTAAACGAAGCCGAACCTAACAAATGGGTAAAACTTCTTCTTTATGACCATCCCACTTATAATGAGAGGATAAAACTAGCCCACAATTATGGTTCTCGCAGTGATACGAAGCAAGCCTAAGGAGGCCTTTTGAAGCTTATTTTAGTTAGACATGGCGAAACTTATTGGAATAAGGAGGGGCTTGTCCAGGGATGCGATAGCGACATCGAACTGAATGAAACCGGATTGGAACAAGCCAGAAAGGTAGCAGTTTTCCTTGAGAATGAGCCCATTACTACTATACTCTCCAGTCCATTAAGTCGAGCGAAATCTACAGCCGAAGTCATAGCCAAGCATCACCGGTTGCCTGTAGAGATCGATCCAGCACTCATGGAACTCAAAGTTGGTGAACTGGAAGGCATGTCTGTTTCACATTTACGTACCACCTTCAGTCAATTCTTACTGGAATGGTGGAAAGATGGAGAAGCGACAAGATTGCCCAATGGAGAAAGTCTTGTTGAATTGCAGCAAAGAGCCTGGAATGTTATTGAACTTCTGCTCGAAAGGCATAAAACTAGTCCTGAACACAATAAAGATGCCACAGTGGTAGTAGTCAGCCATTACTTTATTACCTTAGCCATAATCCTCAAAGCCCTAAATCTGCCTTTAAACTGCTTTGTCAAATTCAAAGTAGACCTCGGGGGAGTGAGCATTCTCGAGTTCCGTGACTACGGAACCCGCCTGCTGGTATTCAACGATACCTCTTATTAGTGTTAACTGCTAATGGCACAGCGAATGACGAAGAGCAATAATCTTGTCATTTAACGATTTGGATTCGAATTGTCATTTAGATTTTTGCATTTGGTTTATTTAGAGTTGCGAGGGGCAAAGTAGAGAAGCAATTCCTATGAATAAGATCAAGCTAGAATCGAAGGTTTTAGATTTTGTCCAACGACATAGCTTGATTTCACCTGAGGAGTTAGTAGTTGTCGGAGTCTCAGGTGGTGCTGATTCAGTATGTTTACTCCATCTCCTGGCAAAATGTCGGAAAAGACTGGGGATGAAACTTCACGTAGCTCATCTCAATCACCTACTCAGGGGAGCTGAATCCGAGGCTGATGCCAAATACGTGTCTAATCTTGTTGATTCACTGAGCATTTCCATCACCACTGACAGACAGGATGTGGCTGCTTACAGGGTCGAAAGAAACTGCTCTATTGAGGAAGCTGGCCGGGAATTGCGCTATGCTTTTCTTGGGCGCGTAGCCAAAGAGGTTGGCGCCAATCGAATAGCCGTAGGTCATACTATGGATGACCATGTAGAAACCATCCTGATGCATATATTACGGGGAACAGGAATTAACGGATTGTGCGGCTTAGCCCCTTGCTCCCCCATCGCATATGACAGGCAAGAACTGTCATCGTCAACCGAAACCGCGAACGCAGCGAAGGGACAGAGAAGCAACTTCCTGGTAATAAGACCTCTGCTGAATATTACCAGGGAGGAAACAACGATTTACTGCCAGGAACATCAGCTTGAACCGCGTATTGATTCCTCCAACGTTTCGCTTTCCTTCTTCCGAAATCGCCTTCGTCTCCAGTTACTGCCTTTGCTCAGACAATACAATCCCAGCCTTGATCAGGCTTTGCTCCGTTTGGCTGATATCGCCAGAGAAGATAAGGCTTTTATTGAACAGCAGGCTTCCGAATTATGGGATGAAGTAGCCAGGCAGGAGAATAACACCATTTACCTGAATAAGAAGCAGCTTGCTAACTCGGCAATAGCCCTGCAAAGGCAATTGTTAAGAGCAGCTGTGACCAAGTTGGCCGGGGACGCTCGAGACATCGAAGCCAGCCACATTGAAGCGGCAAGGAACCTGATAAACAAACCGGCTGGTAAGAGAATTTCGCTGCCCCACGGCTTTATCTGTCAGGGAGGATATGATGAGATTGTAATTGCGAGCACAACCAGGCAATCTCAGCTTCCGCCATGCCCATTTCCTCCACTGCCAATCGAAGTTCCTCTCAAAGTGCCTGGTAAGACAGTTTTTCCGGGGTGGAAGGTGACAGCCAGCATAGTTCGAGAGCGAACAGATTCTCCATCATCGTGGGATGCCCAGAGCACAAACGAAAAAACTTACCGAGGCAACCTCGTTGCCGATTTCGATTTACGCAAAACAGGAACCGAGCTTTTTATCCGTCAGCGTCGGCCCGGAGACAGATTTCAGCCCCTGGGCATGAGCATGCCCAAGAAACTCCATGAGTTTATGGTTGACGCCAAGATACCTCGTTCCTGGCGAGACCATATTCCCGTTGTCTGTTCCC
>JAZFXR010000102.1:0-5055 GCA_036448835.1 Dehalococcoidia bacterium
ACTGACATACCACAATTGCTGACACCTGCCGCAACTCGATCATCCATAGCCAAGATAAAGATGGTGTTACTACCACCGTGAGAATGACCCACGGCACCGATCCTGGCTGGGTCCACAAAATCGAATGTCAGCAGGACATCGATAGCCGACATGGAATCCTCGATATCCTTGCCAACCATCGACCAGTCAGGGTATTTCTCATAGAAAGGCAGAGAATCGAAGTTCTCTTTCCCCGGGAATATCCTTTCGCCCATGGTTAGGTAATCGGGAACCAACACCACATAGCCACGCCGGGCCAGTTCTTCTCCGTATGCATAATCCGGGTAGCCACGCAAGCCAGCGGCTTCATCCTTACCAAACAGGTGGTTCATCTGGTGCAAGGCCAAGATGGCGGGCATCCTGTCTGTTGTGTCGGCAGGAACAAAGAGGTAAGCACGAATCTCTTCACAGTCGCCCACAAGGTAACAGAGCTTAGACCTGGTATACCACTTATTTTCCACGGAATCGATCGTCTCAATGGAACGGGTATTCCTGGCAAAGGGAGGTATACCTATATTCTCCCGAAAACGGCGTTTAATGTCCTCGCGTTTCTCACGCCACCAGTTGACGTCTATGGCTGAGAGGCAGTCCTTTGGTAGGAGGTCCTTAATCGACATGGTCTTCCTTGTTCTGACCGATGCATTATATGTCCGTGACAGTGTAGAAGCAAGGGCAGGGTTTCGTGGAGCGGTACCCGCAACCCCCACTATGTACTGCAGCGAAGTTAACTAGGTTTCTCATCCGGTTAACTGAGGGCCAAGAAAAAAGAGGTGGGCAGTTTCAGGGGTTGCAGGAGCTGAGCAATCCCGAGGAATGCTCAATTTGAGTAGAGTGAACAATAGTCAGTATTGTTGGGTCACAATCCGTCAGAATGTTGATTGCCTCTGAGAGTAAGGAAAACCAACATCTATTCACGTGTCTTAATTTCGGCGGCAGCTTTATCTGGACCTTTCACTTTTTCCAATAAGCTCCTTGCCAAAAATGAGGGAGCTCTCTATCCTCTCTTAAGATAAGGACTCTCTCTTTCCTAACCGCCCTTCACTTCTTATCCTTCGACTTCGCTCAGGGCAAGTCTTAGGAGGCAAAAATCTTGGGTCAAGCATCTTTTGAAAAGCGTTTAGTAACTGCTGCCCTTGAGATAGACTCACTTCATGGAATCGGATTTTATCACCTGGCTTCATCTGCCCCAGCTTGGAGATGTCAGGCGTGATTACGGTAGCTATTTTGGTGTATCCACCAGTCACTTGTCTGTCAACCATCAGTATAATCGGTTTGCAATTTCCTGGTACCTGAACAGCACCCAAAGGAATACCATCACTCACAGTATCTGCCTTACCTTTATGCTTTATCTCTGGACCTTCCAGTCTATATCCCATTCTGTCCGATTCAGGTGTAATAGTATACTCACTATTAAAAAAAGTGGCGATGCTCTCTTCAGGGAAGTGATCGGCCTGGGGGCCAAGTATTACCCTGATTTCCGCAAAACCTTTGTGTTCCGGGATCAGTTCCCTGGGAACCTTTCGGCCGATTAGGTGCTCCAGCTTTTCACTACTAACTGGAACGCTTTTTAACACATCACCAGTTCTGAGGGCACGACCCTCTAGCCCGCCAAATGTAGAGCGTAAATAAGTTGATTTGCTGTCTAATACCATGGGGATATCTATACCACCAGCTACTGAAAGATAAGCACGGCAACCGGTACGCATGCCGCGCCAGGAAAGTATATCTCCTTTTCGTACTTGCACGACTTCCCACATGGGGAGGGGATGATTGTTGAGTAAAGGGGCCAGGTCGCCGCCAGTAATGGTTATCAAGGTATCATTCAAAAACCTCAACTTTGGTCCAAAAAGGGTACATTCTAAGCCGGCAGCACGTTCATCATTGTCTAACAAACGGTTAGCTATCCGCAGTGCCAACCCATCCATAGCGCCAGAGGGTGGCACGCCATATTGCTGATAGCTAAATCGTCCCAGATCTTGTATAGTAGCAAGCGGTCCAGGCCAAAGCACCTCAAATACTTCCATGATTTGACTCCATAACCTCAAGATTGCGAGGTAACTTTCATCTTAAATGTGCCTTCTTTTACCTTTAGCGCAATGTGCTCATATTGCTCCGGGCTAATCGAAACAAAGCGCACCCTGTCCCCTGCTTGGAGTAATGATGGTGGCTGCCAGGATGGCTCAAACAATTTGAGTGCGGTGCGGCCGATACATCTCCAGCCACCAGGGCTGTCAAGTGGATAAATGCCACACTGTTCGCCGGCGATGCCCACCGAGCCAGCAGGCACACTAATTCGTGGCCTATCCAGCCGTGGAGTAGCGAGCCTCTTTGGTATCCCACCAAGGTAAGCAAACCCGGGTAAGAATCCGATCATGTAGACCAAATAGTCTCTGCTGGTAAAGAGCTCTATCACTTCTTGCACTGAACCAAGTTTGTTATATTGGGCAACGAACTCTATATCTGACTTATATGGCTCGCCATAACCAAGAACAACGGGAATCTCTACCTCGCGGGGTGAAGGCAAAGATGAGAAATCCAGCCTATTCTCCAGAGCCTTTAACTTGTCCTGTAAAGCTGCGAAACTAATGATAGATGGGTCGTAGTTTATTAAGATAGAACGGTAGGTAGGTATCAATTCTCTGACGCCGTCAAATTTCGCCTGTTTCATAGCCGAAACCACATTATGTACCTTCAGGTTAAGTGTCATATCGACCTCGTCGCCAAATTCCACTACCATGTTTTGGTCACCAGCTACCAAATATCGCGTCTCAGGATAGACCATGGTACCTCTTCGCCCTCCTTCTCAACAAGAAGATAGCTCCTCATTAAGTATGTCGGTAACAAACATATGTCCCGGTGCATGTGAGATCAGCAGAGGCAATTTAGCCTTTTGTGCTAGAGCTTGTGGTGTAACACCACAAGCCGAGAATAAGGGTATCTCGTCAGGGTCTATCTTGACAGCATCGCCAAAATCGGGCTGATCAAGATTGCTGATACGGATGGATTCTGGTTTGCCGATATGCACCGGTGCGCCATGCACCCTGGGATAATGTGCCGTGATCTGTATTGCCTGAACAGCACGCTTTTCCGGTATAGGACGCATGGACAGCACCATTGGACCCTGGAATGGTCCGGCGGGCTGGCAAGGGATATTGGCAATGTACACGGGCACGATTTTCCCCTCCTCAATCTGGTGGAGAGGAATTCCTGCCTGTAAGAGCGCTGCTTCGAAGGTCAAGCTGCAACCTAAGAGGAAGCAACAGAATCGGATTACCAGAATGGGCGAATATCAGTCACTTCTCTTTTTACCTCGCCATACTCATAAACACGATATCTTGGTAGATCAGTACGTAAATCTGCTCCTGGTGCCATCAGTTTAGGCTCGGGATCACCGACTTCGGTGACATCCAGTACTGGGCATGGTTTAGGGTTACGCTGACAAAAAAGTAAGAATTCAGAAGCTAGTTTTCGAGGCAAAACTACCAGGTTCGCTTGAACATATCTTGGAGCTAATCCGTGGGTGGACCTAGTCAATTCACCTCTGCGAATACTTGCCCGTATTTCCTTTGGTGATTCAAGGTTTAACGTCATTTCTTTACCACGTCTTCTAAAGGTGCTATGTTAATGCCTCTGTCTTGCAGCGCACCTCGCAGATGAATAGCCAGCTCCAAAATATCAGGGGTGTCACCATGGAGGCAAATTGTATCTGCCTTAATGGTGATGTCTTCACCGGTGATAGCTTTTACCTGCCCTTCTTCTATCATGCGAATCACTCGTTCAGCTACTTTCTTCTTGTCTTTTATTACTGCACCTGGCTGGCTACGTGGTACCAAGCTTCCATCAGCGGAATAAGCACGGTCGGCAAAAGCTTCGCCAGCTACTCTTAGTCCTTGCTCTTTGGCTATATTAACCCATGCTGAGCCAGCGAGAACAACCAGAATCAACCCTTCGTCTAAACTCCTAACTGCCTCTGCGATGGCCTGAGCTAATTTGGGGTTCTCGACTGCCATGTTGTATAAAGCGCCGTGTGGTTTAACGTGTTGCAGTTCTAGGCCTTCAACTCGGGCAAAAGCCTGCAAGGCACCGATTTGATAAATAAGGTAGCTTTTCACCTCCGCAGGTGCCACTGCCATATTCCTCCTGCCAAAGCCCAGCAAGTCTGGATAGCCAGGGTGTGCCCCCACCTTTACCTCGTATGTCTTCACCAGCTTTATCGTCTGCTGCATCACCATCGGGTCACCGGCGTGAAAACCACAGGCGATGTTCGCTGAACTCACATGCTTGATTATTTCCTCATCAAAACCTAACTTATAGGCGCCGAAGCTTTCACCCACATCGCAATTTAAATCAATCTCCGCCATCGCAAAATCCTCCCTCCGGGTATTTAGTCAACATCCAGCCAAGATGTTGTTCAGCCGGGGCTCAGTACGATTATCGCCCGTTGCCCAGCTCAGTTAGTGGGAGTGTGATAGATCATGGACGCAATCCATCACATCAATCAAGTTGCCAATTCTTGCCCAATCCTTGGTCTTAGATGCTAGTTTCAGTTCAGCGATTACCCATGCATCGGTGTCACTTAAGAAACTGATCAGGTCTTCCTTTAGCATGGGCCATGATTCCAGGATGGTATACTCAGTATTTGCCATTCTCTGTGTCCTCCAGAACTATCGGTTCTTGACATTCTAAATCATCCGCCACTAATGCACAATTCATCGTTTTGTAACCTACTCGAATTGTCTCTAAATTCTAGTTCTAGTGTTGATTCTCCGTTTGAATAGCTAGTATTTTGGTTAGAACCTATAACCGCATAACTACTAGCTCATAAATTGGAAAGTGGAGTCCGGAATCTGAAGCCCTCAGCTAGGAGGGTAGAACCATAGAACCATAGAACCGTATAACATAGAACGATAGAACTACTTGCTCAAAGGTTGGAAGGTGGAGCCTGGAATTGGAACAAGAATAATGGGGCAAATCTTGAAGGCTTAGTGTAGCTGATCATCACGTCACAAAACGCTA
>JAZFXR010000103.1:0-3868 GCA_036448835.1 Dehalococcoidia bacterium
ACACAGACAATATCTTTCCTATCCGCTATAGACAAAGCTCGGGATATAGCTTCGCTTATAGTTTCTATAATTTCAGGCTCAATGCCTCGCCTGCTGAACTCTGCAGCCAGGGTCGAAAGAGGAGCAGCACGGGAATGTCCTGCCCGTGTGACTATGACTTGCGGGGAAAGTGCAACTAACTCATTTATTATCCCCGCTATGTCTTTGTCACAGGATGTCCCGAAAACAAGAAAAATCCGTCTGCAATTGAAGTACTCTTTGATGTTGCTAATCAATCTTCTCATCGATGCTACGTTATGAGCACCATCGACCAGCACCAAGGGGTTCTCCTGCATGATATGGAATCGGCCCGGCCACTTCACTCGGCCAAAGCCTTGGGCCAAATCGGTATCCGAGATGTCGAAGCCCTCGGAAGTCAATATCTCTAAAGCAGCTACGGCAGTGGCGGCATTCTCAAGCTGGAAGTCGCCCAAAAGAGGAATGTCAACCTGGTATTTACTTGTTCTACTCTCAATCGCCAGCGATTGATGATAAAGGTCACCACCTGTCTTATGCCATGTGATATCCTTGCCCACCTGGACTACCTTTGCCTTCTTTTCCCGACAAATATCGTTGATTACTGAAGCCGCCTCTACTGGTTGGGGCGAAAGCACCACCCAGCATCCAGGCTTGATAATGCCTGCTTTTTCCCGGGCTATTTCCTCCAGGCTATTGCCCAGAATCTGGGTATGGTCCAGGCTGACAGGGGTAATAATACACACCACAGGTTTGGCTACATTGGTGGCATCTAGCCTGCCACCTAATCCGACTTCCAGCACTTGGAAATCCACTAGTTTCTTCTTGAAGTAGGCAAATGCCAACGCGGTCAATGCTTCAAAATAAGTCAATTGTCTGAAGCAAGTGTTGAGCTTCATAGATTCGATAGAGGGCCTGATCTCCACCATAGCAGCGGCAAACTCAGCTTCAGAAATCAAACTGCCATCTACGCTCATACGCTCCCTTAGAGTATGAAGGTGGGGGGAGGTATATAGCCCTGTTTTATGACCTGAATCGCTCAAGACCTGAGCAATCATAGCCGCCACACTCCCTTTCCCCTTGGTACCTGCAATGTGAATGGTTCTGGCTGCCAACTGCGGGTTACCCATGTGGTCCAGCAGTTCCTCTACGTGCCTTAAGCTGTAACCAGGCTGGGCATAAGATATGCCCGGAACGAGTTCATAATTAGTAAAACTATTGAGATACTCTTCTGCCTGGCTGTAATTCAATTTAACCGCCTCGATATCCAGCAATTATACTACTTACGCATCATGCCTTTCTCATCTTGTGATAAAATCTTAGGATATTATTTGAGGGAAGAAAGCAAGCAAAGAATTACGTGAAGATCACGCTTAAACCATTAGGCAATATAGCTGACGAAATAACGGAGGAGCTTAAGGATAGGGTTGGCGGTATTTTCCATTGTCCAATAGAAATAACAGCAGCTTCTAGCGATTTGGCCCAGGCCTACAATCCAGAGAGGAAGCAATACTCTTCCTCAAAACTGCTAGCCTTTCTTGAAAAAGCGGAAAGAGATGAAAGGGTTGTAGGTATAACTGATGTTGATCTCTATGTTCGCCGACTTAACTTCGTATTTGGCGAAGCCGATATAGTCTCGGGAACAGCAATCGTTTCCCTGTTTCGACTGAGACAGGAATATTATGGTTTGGCTCCAGATGAAGCTTTATTTCTGGAAAGAGCCACCAAGGAGATAGTCCATGAACTGGGGCATACCTTCGGGCTGGGACATTGCCCCAACAACAAATGCGTCATGCACTTTTCCAACAGCCTGGCAGACACCGACTTGAAGGAGGCAAGTTTTTGTAATAAGTGCCGACCCAAGATAATTCTTTAATACAGCCCAGGAATTTGATATAGTAGGAAAATTGTAAATAACTTCCTATTCAGGAGGCGAAATGCGAGGGCGAAAAAAATTAGGAAGGGGAGTGGCCGTGGTGGGCACAGGGATGTCGAAATTCGGCATGTTTAGTGATGAAGACTCGAAGCACTTGTTCGCTGAAGCCTTCAACGAAATGCTATCCACAGTAGATAAAGGGATAGACCCCAAAGACATTGATGCCCTTTATCTAGGGAATTTCACGAACGATTTTTTTGTTCACCAGGGGCACTGGGGGCCCATAATCTCGGATTTGCTCGGGCTTACACCGAAACCGGCAACGCGGACGGAGGGCGCCTGTGCTTCAAGTGCACTTGCCTTTAGAGAAGGGGTTTTTGCCATAGCCTCAGGATTTTATGATGTGGTTCTAGTGGGTGGGGTCGAGGAGATGTCGAAGCGTAATACAGAGGAAGTTACACAAGGCCTGGCAATGGCAGCCAGTCCCTACGAAGTAAAAGCGGGATTTACGTTCCCAGGCGTTTTTGGTGCCATGGCTACTGCCTATTTTGCCAAGTATGGAGCCAATCGAGAGCATCTGATGAATGTCACCATAAAAAGCCATAATAATGGTCGTCTCAATCCTAAGGCACAGTATAATGTCTCCATCCGCGATATTATGAATCAAAAGATTGAAAAGGCGAAAGACAAAGGAAACCCTATACCCGCCTGGAGAGACGAAAAGGAGTTTCTCCGTGATCCCGGGGCTAATCCTGTGGTTGCCTGGCCCATGCATCTTTATGATTGCTGCCCCGTAAGCGACGGTGCAAGCTGCGTTTTGTTAGTAGCAGAGGAAATAGCCAGAGAGTTCAGCGACAACCCGTTGCATGTTGCCGGTATAGGGCAAGGGAGCGGCAAAGGCTTACATGCCAAAGAAGACCTTACATATTTTGAAGCCACGAGATACGCCGCAAGGGAAGCTTACGAACTATCCGGGCTTAAGCCCGAAGACGTTCAGATCGCCGAGGTGCATGATTGCTTCTCCATAGCTGAAATCCTCCACATCGAGGACCTGGGCTTTTTCAAGCCAGGTGAGGGATACAAGGCGGTAGAGGAGGGCTTGACAAGGTTGGATGGTCCAAAGCCAATCAATACTTCGGGGGGACTTAAATGCAAAGGGCATCCAGTGGGGGCTACTGGCACCGGTCAACTTGTTGAAATCTGGAAACAGTTGAGGGGCCAGGCGGGAGAAAGGCAGGTTCCCATCAAGGATTTACGAATCGGGGCAACCCACAACTTAGGAGGGACAGGAGGCACCTGCACACTTACTATTCTTGAAAGAAGATAAGACGGGAGACAAGGCAAATGGAAGTAACGCCCTTTAATGATATCTCTTATGAGCGATTCCTTAGCAAGGAAAAACTGATGGGGTCGAGGTGCCAGAAGTGTGGTGCCCTCTTCGTACCTCCTCGCACTATCTGCATTAAGTGCTATGGCACTGAAATGGAATGGATTGAGATGAAGGGAAAGGGCAAGCTGGCTGCCTTCACCTGTATAGCTATAGGTCCTCCATTTATGACAAAGGAGGGTTACGATAGGAAACATCCTTACATATGTGGAGTCGTAGAATTAGAGGAAGGGGTTAAGGTAGTTGCTCGCATTGAGGGAGTGGATGGGAAGAAGCCCGAAACTGTAAAAATTGGCACTCCTCTTCAGGTCGAGTTCTTGCATCGCGGCGAAGGGGAAAACTTGACGACATTTTTGACATTCAGACCTTTATAGCTTTGCATTAGAGTGATAGACTGAGATTTGATTTCGCTCAGATATCTGGATTGCACTGCCCAAGAGGAAATTCTGGTAAAAGGAGATTAAAGCATGCAAAAAGAAGTAGTTGCCGTTAGTGGTGCCAGGACAGCAATTGGCGCTTTTGGTGGTTCTTTAAAAGGTATACCTGTTGTTGAGCTAGGTGCCGCGATAATCAAAGAGGCACTTAAGCGG
>JAZFXR010000104.1:0-9655 GCA_036448835.1 Dehalococcoidia bacterium
GTCCCCACTCCTGGTGTGACCACCGACCCTCCCGTGTTGCTGTCGATAGAGAGGTCGTACTCGGTAACATTACCAGTACAGCCTAACATTCCAGCCATCAGGGTTAACGTCATGAAAAAGATGCCAAATCTAGCCACGTAACAGTGTCTACTCCAACCAAGTACTTTCATAATTCACCTCTTCAGTAACAAATTCTTATTGCTGTATGTGCCTCGTTCATTATATAACTGTAGCTACCCTTATAGGCCAAGATCTAGGAAGAGTTCAACCTAAATCCCAGCCGCCGACGTTGCACTGCCAGTAGTAGTTCCATCCTACAGCATCTACCCTGCCGTCGGACTTAATACCCGCGGTATGCAGGTCGCCTGCCGCGACTTGGACGATATCCGTCCAACTGCTCACATTGCACTGTGAATAGTCGTCAGCCCCCACGGCGACCACGGTGCCGTCGGCTTTAAGCCCTAAAGTGTGATAGCCGCCTGCGGCAACCTGGACAATGTTCGTCCAGCCATCAACATCACACCGGGTATCATCATTTTCCCCAACGGCAACCACTGTGCCGTCGGCTTTAAGCCCCACCGTATGCTGGCTGCTTGCGGCGACCTGTATTACATTCGTCCAGTTGCCAACATTACACTGCCCGAAGTCGTTGGCTCCCATGGCGACTACGGCGCCATTGGACTTTAGCCCCACCGTATGCGAACCACCTGCGGCAATTTGGATGATGTTCGTCCAGTCGCCGACATCGCACTGCCCATAGGTATTATTTCCTGCACCTACTACGGTGCCGTTGACCTTAAGCCCCGCGGTGTGCTCATCGCCTGCTGCGACCTCGATAATGTCCACCCAGCCACTGACACCGCACTGACCAGATATGTTCCATCCCACAGCGACCATGGTGCCGTCGGCTTTAGCTCCTACCGTGTGCCAGGCACCTGCGGCGATTTGGAGAACGTCTGTCCAGCCACCGACATCGCACTGCCCGAAGCCATTCCATCCCACAGCGACCACCCTGCCATCGGTCATAAGTCCCACTGTGTGCCTATCGCCTGCCGCAAGCTCATACTGTGCCTCAAAGTTGGCCGTTATAGAGTAATCATCGTACATGGTGATCCTGGTTGTGGCGGCGCTTGTATTATCAATCCCGCCTACGTCACCGGTCCAGTTGTTAAATTGATAGCTAGGATTGGGAATCGCCACTAGATCGACGGCTGACCCCACAGGATATGTAAAATTCCCCTGTCCAGGCGCGTCTACGCCCCCTCCAGGGGCACTGGCGATGGTCAGAGTGTGAGAAGGAGCAGGCTGCTCACATCCTACCATCACGGCAATGAATACTATAATAATCAAAAAGATGCTAACCCTTGTCATGTTATTTTGCCTCCTCAATTATCTTCATTCCAAGCACATATTCCTGCAATTACCTGATTCAGCGCAATAGAGTGCTCTTACTCAATACCTGCCATCTGGCAAATCTCAGCAGTTCTATAATAGACTTGCTCCTTCGTTTTTACAGGCATATGCAGTTCCCTCCAATACTAATTGAATATAGTCTAAGAAATGTTCATTTCCTCGTCAATCACCCACTAGTAATCGTACTTTAGTAAGGGAAGGCTTGTCCTCTTCCATTTGGTAGGAGCACACAATTAGTTCTCTATAGGATTTCTCATTAACAGAACCATTGTGCCGAGTATGCTGTCAGAAAGGACAAGCTGATAGCAGCGCTCATTGTGAATAGCCAAGTGAGATTCGAGGTATTGCAGACAATAACCTGGTAGGCAAGTTGCGCATGGCCTATCTGTAATATATACTTGGGTGTCGGCTCTTTTCAAAGCTGACCAATCTTGCTCAGGAGGTGCACAATGAGTGTTACCCTGGAGAGTTTTTCTTTATCAGGTAAGGTGGCCCTGGTGACCGGTGGTAGTCGGGGCATCGGAAAAGCTATCGCTGTTGGGCTGGCCAAATTTGGTGCCGATGTAGCCGTAACCAGCCGAAAATTGCCGGATCTTGAGGAAGTGGCTACAGAGATAAAGGGATTAGGGCGCAGGTCAATGGCTGTCGCCACACATGTGGGCAAGGTGGATGAGATAAAGAATCTGGTCCCGAAGGTAAAGGACGAGCTTGGCAGAATCGATATTCTGGTGAATAACGCTGGGACCAATCCGACTATGGACGCGGCTATAACTATAGAAGAGCGTGCCTGGGATTCCATTATGAATCTCAACTTGAAAGGATTGTTCTTCCTCAGCCAGGCGGTGGCCAGGCTAATGCAAGAGCAAGGTGGGGGTAAAATAATCAATGTCGCATCCGTAGCGGGGATTACCCCCGATATTTTACCAGTTTACTCTATAAGCAAGGCCGGGGTGATCATGGCAACAAAAGTGATGGCACAGCAATGGGCTCAGTATAATATCAGAGTGAATGCGATAGCGCCGGGATTAGTTAAAACTCGATTCAGCGAAGCCCTCTGGAGCAACCCAGACATTGCACAAGCTGTCATGTTGAGAACTCCACTGCAGCGTATAGCCGAACCTGACGAGATGGTGGGTGCTGCAGTTTTCCTGGCTTCCGATGCTTCCAGCTACGTGACCGGGCATGTTCTGGTTGTAGATGGCGGCTCTGTTATATAGCAGAATATTTCAAATTTGTTGAGGCGGCAACAGTTACTACTTCGAGTTAATATCGAGAGTGAAGTGGCTTCAGCAGAAGAACAATAACGAGCCCTTCAAGGGTAAATGGCTATATCTTTCAACCCTGTGGTTTCAGGCAGGTTAAACATCAGATTCATATTTTGTACGGCTTGCCCTGCCCCTCCTTTGACTAGGTTGTCGATACAGCTAATAACTATAAGCTTGCCTGTCTCCGAATCGATAGTGGGATAAACAAGGCAGAAGTTAGTTCCCCAGACATGCTTGGTATGAGGAGGCCTGGTTGTTATTTGAACGAAGGGGGCATGTTTGTAAAATGCCCGGTATATCTGGCTTAATCCCTTCCCAGCTTTTGCGTCTTTGAGTAATTTGTCGTCTCTTAATCTCGCATAGCAAGTGCTTAATATGCCCCTGGTCATTGGCACTAGGTGTGGCACGAAGGTTATCGAAGAACAAGATGATGGATTAAGTGCTTTCAATTCCTGTTCTATCTCGGGCAAATGGCGATGTCCCTCAAGTGAGTAAGCACAGATGTCCTCGTTGGCCTCGGAATAATGAGCCGTCAAGCTCAGCGTCCTACCGGCGCCCGAGATGCCTGATTTGCTGTCCACCACTATATCGGGATGAATGAGCCCTTCTTTAACTATGGGCGCCAGGGCCAGGACAGCACTGGTGCTATAGCAACCCGGGTTTGCCACGAGTGAAGCTGACGCAATTTTACTTTGATACAACTCGGGTAAACCAAAAACCGCTTCTCTCAGCAGTTCAGGTGACGGATGAGCAAATCCATACCATTTGGGATATTCGCCAGCGTCCTTCAACCTGAAATCAGCGCTGGTATCGATAACCCTCGTTCCTTGTTTTAGCAAAGAGGATACTACATCTACACTGCCTTTATGAGGCAATGCTACGAAGGCGATATCGATTTTGCTATCAAGCTCGGCTTTTATCACATAGTTAGTTGCTAAAAAGCTGGGGAAAACAGCTCCTAGTTTTTGCCCGGCTGCACTTCTTCCGGTAACAGCTACAAGCTCTACTCGGGGATGCTGGCAAAGTAGGCGAGCTAGTTCAATACCGATGTAGCCAGTGACGTTGATTATACCTGCTCTTATCTTTGGCATCGTATGTTTCGGTATTATACAATATTTCGTGTAATTGAAAGCCACTCAGGGTGATAAGGCAACTAGATTCTTAAGCCCATTGTTAAAGTGCCCCATTATGCTAAATTGACATTAGCCAGAACTGAAGTATAGAATCAGGCTAGAATTAGCAAGTGTAGGGGCAGGATGGTGATAATGCTCCTAGTAAATGACGCCATAGGAATACTGCAGACAATCTATGTTCGTGGATTATTTCCCAGCAAAAAGAGGTTCCCAGACTATACACAATATGTTCAAGTAACTATCTAGTATTTGATTTGTTTATCTGGTAAGGAGGTCAAATGGCTAAGGAAGCCAAAACAATCCAGTGTCACCAGTGCAAAGACAATGAGTGTTTGGCACAGTATCCCCAGGGAATCCCTGAGTATTGCCAGGCACAAAGATTCTTGGGCTTAATCGAAGAAAGCAAACGGCAATATCTTGAGCCTGATGCCGAAAAGTTTCATTTAGCTGCGGCCAAAGTGCTCAAAAGAGGGGGTTATGATTGGTCCCGAGTCCAGCAGTGTATCGAGTTCGCCAGGGAACTGGGTGCCAAAAAGGTAGGACTGGCTGTATGTGTAGGCCTAATACGTGAGGGCCGAGAGTTTGCCCGCTTTCTCGATAGAGCCGGTTTTCAGGTTGTCTCAGTAGCCTGTATGATTGGCGGTCTGAAACCCCAGGAGACAGGAATTCCCGATGAATGGGTAAACCCACTAGGTATAAGCTGTAATCCCATAGTCCAGGCGGAAATTATGAACCGAGAAGGTACAGAACTGAACTTCATATATGGTCTCTGCGTCGGACACGACACTATTTTCATCAAGCGTTCAAAGGCTCCTGTTACCTATGTTGTGGCAAAAGACATGGTCACGGGCAATAACCCAGGCGCTGTTCTCCTGTCTCCATACCACCGCATGAAGCTTGTAGCAACCTATGGGAGAGGTGGAGCCGCAAAAGAAAAGGATAAGAGCACCAAAAACGACAAAGAGAGTTCACAAGATAATCAAGAGAGGGAAACCTCTTAACGCGAACAAGATCTCATTTGCTCGAACCGGCATGGTCCATTTCCTCTACACTAATCCATTCTAGCAGGCGCAAATAAGCCAGCATCCTTGCTCCATTGTATCATTGGGCATATATTAGGGCTTAGACAATCTATGGCAAAGCAACTTAATCCAACTATGTTAATTCAGTTTGGACCTGCGCCTTATTAGGTGAATGGAGAGAAACACTACAGCCATTACAGCCACGAAAACAAGGACGATCCAGAAGGAATATTCAGGCCCCACGTCTTTCAATCCCAACCTGGCCAAAGTACCCAGGATAATTAATGTGCCATCGTAGACAACCAAAGAAAAGACGACGGCCAGTACCATCTGATAGTAACGGATACGAACTGTGCCAGCAGCCACCGATGATATCTGCATTAAACCCGGTGTCAATCGGGCAGCAACTATCAACGGTATGGTCCATCTACCCAACTTGTTCTGGAATCGCTCAATATTACGCTGCAGTAATTTGGAACGTCTACCGATCCAGTCCACGAATCTTTTGCCCAGCAGGCGGCTTACCCAGTAGATAATGCTCGTTCCCAGCAGACTACCACCCAATAGCATCAGAATGATAAGGAGTACCGGCCATGACAAAGCCCCCATTTTATAAGTGGTGAAAAACAGAATAGTGTCCAGTGCAAACGGAAAGGGAATACCGATGTCGGCGGCTATGGTTAAGGCAAATATGGCTGCCAATCCTGCGGGATTATCAACACTTATGGAAGCAGCCAGCGTAGCAAGTGCTCCGTTTATCCATTCAATCATGGGGCGGCTCAGGCTATTGTGGCACAGAATGTAGATAGGGACAATGCACAATTTTCACTAAATAGAATTGCTTCAGTGGGGTTCAGCTTCAAGTTTAGGACGTTCCGAGCTGTGTATAGTAAAATATCATTATTTGAGCCTATACTGGTGTAACACTTACGGAGACAACTGATGCTAAAAAGCTTGCCACCCCAGTTTATCCTCGTATTGTGGCCTGTGGCGGACAGACTCTTAAGAGTAATTCAGCGCATAAGGCCCCTGAAAGCCGATTATGACGGCATTATTTGCTTCAATCTTCGCCGCTTTAAAGGTCCCGCTAGATTGCTAAACGATGGCTCTGTAGTAAAATCCGGAGACAGAATCATAGAGCTCCATTTGAATAACCACTGGTTCATAAGAAGGCGTAAGCTGAATTTGAGTGCCTCCCAATCGCTCCGTGAATTCCTTGGTTGCTTTGCACAAGATCTCCACCTTCTAGCTCAGCAGGTAGAAAGCGGAATGTTTGGCAGTATTACTGCACTCCATGGCAACACCCTTCTGTATATAGCCGCTAGGCGACTGGGATTTCAAGTTGACGAACTGCCCGATAGCTTGTGGAAGGAAGTTGCCCGCTTCTACATGGCTGGTTTAATGCAAGCATATCATCTGCGGGGGAATGGAATCTTAGGACTCAGAGAAAAGCCTTGGGAGCTAAAGGAAATCTGGCTTTCAAGAGCAGCATTTGTGGCCAAGTATGGCCCACAACAGTAGTGGATTTTCCCGCGTGCCACAACCAGACTTGCTAGGCTGAAAACTCCCCTTCTGACTCAAGAAGTTCAGGTACGGTGACAAAATCAAAACCTCTCTCCTTGAGAGTTCCAATTACGAAAGGCAGAGCTTGAAGCATCTGGCTGCGGTCATAGCTCAGTCTGCTATCGCGGCCGTCATGCAGGACAATCACACCTCCGGGCTTTGCCCGCCCGATAATGTCTCGTACAATCTCCTGGCCAGATTTTTCTGCATTCCAGTCCCTTGTCATGTTATCCCAGGTGACTACGTTATATCCTAGATTGCGAACAGTTCGCATCATCCACGGGGTACGGAAGCCATGGGGAGGACGAAAGAGTTTGGGTTCAAGTCCAGTACAATCATAGATTGCTTGATGAGCCAGCTTAATGTCACGAGCAACCGCTTTACTCCCTCGCAAGCACAGTGACTTGTCGTGATGGTAGGAGTGATTCCCAATCACATTGCCCGTTGTCACTATCCGCCGACAGACATCAGGATAACGCCTAGCGTTTTGCCCAATTATGAAGAACGTGGCTTGGATTCCATACTGGCCTAATATGCCGAGAACCTGAGACGTGTACGGTTCATTTGGCCCATCATCAAAGGTCAGCGCAATCCGCGGTTTATTACGATTCCCATTAGACCATACCTTGCCATAGAAACGGGACCGAGGGTTTATCCCGTGGTAAGCAAACAGTGTACTCACAACACCAATATCAAAGACATAAATAGCCCTTCCTATCGCCTCAAATACGGGGCTGATATTCAACCAGAGTAATCCAAGGAAAATGGCAACATATAGCAAAATTGCTTTAGCTCGTTGCAAAGAAAAACTGTCGGCCACTGCCTGCCATGCCTTGGCTGGCAAGTCTTCAAGTTCTTCAGAAATTGGCTTATACCAGAAAAGAACCGAGAAGTAGTCCACAACCCAGTTCCAGTATTGATTCACCACACCTATCCTCTTCAAGCGACGGGCTGAGGTGAGGACAAACAGCCACGGGATAACGCCTCCCTTACCAGCCTTCCTAAGTCTCAAGGAAAGTTCGTACTCTTCTCCGTAAAATCTGATGCTGGTGTCAAATCCACCCACTTCCATTAGTGCTGAACGTCTCACTGCGAAGTTGCACCCCCATACGGCACTACCCTTGCTGAAAGCTTTACGAAACAGCTGATCTATGATAATGCTGATGAAATTACCGTAAGAGGCAATCCTGGCGATTCTGCCGGCATCGTTGTAGGCATACGGCCCGCTTATCACTACCGTCTCCGGCTCACAGAGAAAGCGCCATACAATGGTTGACAGCCAATGAGCTGGTGCCTGAGTGTCGGCATCGATGAAGGCAATGATTCTTCCTTTGGCTACTTGCGTACCTCTCTGTCGGGCGCAGGCTGGACTTCGCCTACCTTCGTAGACAACCTTGGCTCCCCAATCGCGAGCTATCTGGGGGGTATTGTCTGTGCTGGCATTATCAACTACTATGACCTCATACTCGCCGGCATAGTCCTGATTCTTTATGGACTCCAAGCAAGAAAGCAGATAGATTTCCTCGTTGTGAGCCGGTATGACAACCGATACTAAGGACACCCCTTCAGAGCGGGCTATCCGTGCTTGCACTATGTTATCCTCGTTCATAACTTGTCAACGCTGGGATACATAGCTCAACCATATTATATCACATTGTCAAGAGTCCTTGGTGAGACATCGACATGACATAAATCAGTTCTTCCGTAAGATGCGGTTAGTCAGCATAGCATTTCGTCCCTGTTACCACTTCTCCTTCTCGATAGAATGATTTATAATGTTCTATCCCCTGATATGTAATTGCTTAGTAAAGCAGATAGATTGAGGAGTCACAAGATGAAAGTCATAGGTATAGTCGGCAGTCCAAGAAAAAACGGCAATACAGAAATGCTAACCAAGCACACGCTTAAAGCAGTTTCCGAAGAAGGTCTGGATACTGATCTTATTCGGCTAGCTGGCCTGGAAATAAAACCATGCACAGCCTGTATGGCATGCAAAGACCAAGAGATTTGCTCCATCAAGGATGACTTATTCCCAATATACGTCAAAATGAAAGAGGCCGACGGTATAATTCTCGCTTCTCCAGTATATTATGGCTCGGCTACGTCGCTCATTAAGGCACTTATGGAGCGTGTTGGCTACATCGCACGCTGGAATAGTGAACCCTTCCAGCGTAAGGTTGGCGGGCCACTGGTAGTGGCACGACGTTCCGGCAAGAATTTCACAATTGCTCAACTTACATTCTGGTTTCAGATTCTAGGGTTCTTTGTTCCCGGTTCTACATACTGGAATGTTGCTATCGGCCGAGAAAAAGGCGAAGTGGAAAAGGATGAAGAAGGACTTGAAACAGCCTGGAACTTCGGCAAGAATATGGCTCTTCTTATCAAGAAATTAAGGGCTTGACGCCATTATGCATTCAGCCCCAGCCAGTACAAATAATGTACCCTAGAACAATTGCAGACATTGAAACTGGATACTATGTTACCAATATAAGCACTAGTAAACACCTGAGGTCTCAAATTAAGTTTGATTTGCGACTCGAAAATAATGATTGCAGGAGAAAGAATTGAATAGAGCAGAGGAAGCAAAAAAACAATTTAAGAAAGGATTTCATTGTGCTCCCGCGGTATTATCGACATACAGCGAACAGCTTGGTTTAGAAAAAGCATTGGCTTTAAAAATTGCATGTGGTTTTGGCGCTGGAATAGGACGCATGGGCAAAACTTGTGGAGCCGTAACCGGAGCATTAATGGTGATTGGATTGAAGTATGGACAGGTGAATTTAGCTGACGAAGAATCTTCGCAAAGAACCTACACTTTAGTGAAAGAATTTATTGATAGGTTCACGGCACTTCATAGCTCTATTGAGTGCAAGGAACTAATCGGTTATGACTTAAGTGATTCTGGTGAACTTAGCTTGGCGAGAGATAGCGGAGTCTTTCAAAACAAGTGCCCCAGCTTTGTTTATGACTCCGCATGTATCTTAGAGGATATTCTTCATCTTCGATAGTGGCGTCGTATAGCCCATAAAATCACCCTGCATATCTTTCATTGAATCGTGACCTGACACACAATTGATCAGAAAGTATGATCAGGTAACCAAACTGGCAACCGGTAATTCACCTACAATAAGGACAGATGGTTCGGTAGGACCGCCCATTCTCTTAGCCGCCTTGCCCTTTGCCATTTCTAACAGCTCATCAAGGTAACCGAACTTAAGAGCTTCAGTAGGGCAGCATACCGCACAGGGAGGCTCTATAT
>JAZFXR010000105.1:0-2715 GCA_036448835.1 Dehalococcoidia bacterium
AATCGCTGCGTGACCTTCGGGTTGCTGAGGTCGAAGAGCTGGATATGAGTCTTGAAAACGGCAAAGTTGTCGCTTATCGTGCCAAGGTGCGAGTCTCCTTCAAGTACGAGGGCAAAGAGTCTTAAGTAAACGGGCCAGCGGGCACTCCATATCCCAAGAAGATAAGGCCTTAATCTGTCCCCAGAATCCAAATAGTTGAGAGACAGGTATCCATATACCAAGAAGGGGGTATGCCCTTTGGGTTGGGCTATGGCATGGCCTCAAGCTATCCTCATGATTCACCATCGACCTTTCCGACTGACCTGCTGATATCATGTTAGAATTGCAGGGTGAAGCTCACGGGATTGAGGGTCTTTGAACCCATAAAAATAGGAAAGATTGAACTGCCAAACCGCATCATAAGGTCAGCAACATGGGATGCCACCGCTGATGCTTCTGGTGCGGTCACGGACGAATCCGTAGAAATGTATTCAGTCCTGAGCAGAGGGGAAATTGGACTAATTATCTCGGGATATATGTTCGTCTCCCCACACGGCCAAGCTAACCCAGGTCAGTACGGCATTCACCATGATGACCTAATTCCCGGCCTAAAACGTATGACGGATGCTGTGCACGCAGGCGGTTCGAAAATCGCCGTGCAGATTGTCCACTCAGGTTTTAATTCCGGCTATTTGCGGAATAGGTGTATATTCCCACTGGCAGTATCCTATCTTCCCAACTCCCGGTACCTTCACACCCAGATGACGGAGGAAATAATCGAGTCAATCATCAATGACTTCGTGGCGGGGGCGGCCCGGGGTAGAGAAGCGGGCTTTGATGCCGTGCAACTTCACGGTGCACACGGTTACTTGATCAGCCAATTCCTGACACCGATATTTAATAAGAGAAGGGACAAATGGGGTGGTAATTCGGAGAATCGCCGCCAATTCCCACTGGAAGTGATTCGACGAGTCAGAAATGCTCTCGGAGACGACTTCCCGCTCTTTATCAAACTAGGTGTGTGTGATTACGTGGAAGGTGGCATCCCTCTGGAAGAAGGTGTAGAGACTGCCCGCCAGATGGTAGAGAGTGGCCTAGACGCTGTTGAAGTGAGCGCCGGGATAGGAACTGGTGCCCATACTACCAGCCCCGAAGATCCGGAAAACGCCTATTTCCGTGAGGAATCCGCTGCTGTGAAGAAAGTGGTGAAGGTACCAGTAGCGGAGGTGGGAGGTATCAGGACGATCTCACTTGCCAATGAGATAATACAAAGTGGTGATGCGGACATAATATCGATTTCACGTCCGTTCATACGTGAGCCGGACTTATTGACAAGATGGAAGAGCGGAGATACGACTCCCGCAAAGTGTATTTCCTGTAATCGCTGCTTCGAACCAGTATCAAAAGGTCAACCTCTTTACTGCCTAGAGGAAGCAAGGACAAACAGAGGCAGAGGCACAGACGACGCATAAGTGCAGTGAAAGAGCGAAGGAGGAGCAGAGTAAGACAATGGTAAGGCGAAGCTCAACTCTAGCTGATGAACATCAGAGTAGAAGTTCCAGGAACGCTCACTCATGTATGAAAATGAGGCACGTTTTGGTACGGTGTTCGATCCTCCGATAAGATTGCAGGCTATCCCCAAAACCTGAATAAGTCAGAAACAGGTATCTGAATATCACTAAGGGGGTATGCCCTTTGGATTGGGCTATGGCAGGCTCTAATCATGACTTCACAAGAAAAGCAGATTTACATTTCACGTCTAGTTAGATGTTCCCGTTGTTATCCTTGCGTCTTACCTATTGCCGTGGTATTTTCTGGAACTTATCCAGCTTCAGGTATCTCATTACCTATCCTGGATAAGCAATACCTGCCACTGACGAGACTCGTCTCTATAGAGGTCAACTTGTTTTAATTCCTTATGTTGGCCAGCTATTAGATAAACCATAATAGGCCAAACTGTACGCTTTCCTTCCGAGGTCTGTACCGTGTATGCTTCGCCGTATGATATAACCTCGACTTCTTCTACCCATTGGTCAGGAAGAGGAAGATTAGGAGAAATAGGTGGAGTCGAACCGCCTACATATGCAAGTACCGCTTCCTTCACAGTCGTCTCGGAAGGTCTGTTATCACGCCCAGGCAATACAACTACTAACGCAACTATCAAGCCTGCAATAAGAACACCAATGATGATTTTCATTAGTTTCACACAATGTCCATACTAGGCTACTTAGTGGGAAGAGTCAATGCTCACTTTTAAGACGTAATATTCTGCAAGCTATCCCGGAATCCGAACTGCTCAGACACAGGTACCTGAGTATCAAGAGGAGGGTATGCCCTTTGGATTGGGCTATGGCACTGGCTTTAATAATAACTTTGTCAAAATAAGCAGATTCACATTTCACGTCTAAATGGATATTGCTGTTTCTATTGCTATGGTTTTCCTTTCTATCTTCGATGTGTTGTCTCATTAACGGCATTTTTCGTATAATACCAGCAAATCTAAAAGGAGGGTATCATGCCTGATAGTGTTTACAAGATAATAACTCTGATTGGCACCAGCACCGAGTCATGGGAAAAGGCAGCAGCAGCCGCCGTTGAACGAGCCTCAGAATCGCTGCGTGACCTTCGGGTTGCTGAGGTCGAAGAGCTGGATATGAGTCTTGAAAACGGCAAAGTTGTCGCTTATCGTGCCAAGGTGCGAGTCTCCTTCAAGTACGAGGGCAAAGAGTCTTAAGT
>JAZFXR010000106.1:0-2090 GCA_036448835.1 Dehalococcoidia bacterium
GAAAAAATCGACAGGCATTTCGATTTTTTTTCGTAACCTATTGACGAAATACACGTAACCGTGTAGAATAGACATAGATGACTATCAAGGTTTTAGAGCCAGATATTGTCGCCAAGATCGCTGCCGGTGAGGTGATTGAGCGGCCTGCCTCGGTGGTCAAGGAACTGGTAGAGAATTCCCTGGATGCGTGTGCTACTCAAATTACTATAGAGGCTCAAGCTGGTGGGGTGGAACAAATAAAGGTGAGTGATAATGGCACTGGTATTCCGGTATCGGAGCTAGAGGTTGCCTTTCACAGATATGCCACGAGCAAGATCGATGATTTAAGCGATCTGGAGAAAATTATCAGCCTCGGCTTTAGGGGCGAAGCTTTGCCCAGCATCGCCGCTGTTACTGAAGTTGAAATATTCACCCGAACATCCTCAGAGGTCGTGGGCAGCTATCTACGTTTAAGAAAAGGAGATGTAATTCAGAGAGAGAGTCGAGCCAGGCCCCAAGGTACTACAGTGACGGTGCACCACTTATTTCGCTTTTTTCCTGCGCGGCTTAAGTTTCTCAAATCGGCAAATACAGAAAATGGCCATATCGCTCATTTGGTAAGCCAGTATGCCCTGGCTTTTCCTGAGGTTAAGTTTACCCTGGTTCTTGATAAACGTCCCAGTCTACGTACTACAGGTAATGGTGAACTGCGTGACGTGATAGGCGAGATATATGGTTTAGAGCTTGCTCAAAGTATGCTAAATGTAGAGCAAGGTGATGGATTGATAAAGATCAACGGTCTAGCAAGCCCACCTTCTTTAGCCCGTTCTAGTCGCAGCTATCTCAGCTTCTTTGTTAATCGGCGGTGGGTGAGGAGTCCTTTGTTAACCCGAGCAACCCAGGAAGCCTACCATGGCTTGCTCATGGATGGGCAGCACCCTATTGCGGTAATTAACATCTTTGTATCGGCGCAAGACCTTGATGTCAATATTCACCCTGCTAAGGCCCAGGTAAAGTTTTACCACGAGCAAGAAGTCTTTAGCAGAATACAGAAAGCCATAAAGGAGGCATTAGCCAGGACTCCGATAGCCAGTATAAAATCGATGCCTTTCTCAGTCAGTTCAGAGCAGTGGCAGAGCCCCCGCATGATAATGGATAACGAACCCGCTTTTGTTGTCGCCCAGTTGCCAACTATGGAATTACCAGTTTTGAGGGTATTGGGTCAGCTAACCAACACCTATATTATCGCCGAGGGACCTGATGGACTCTATCTCATCGATCAACACGCTGCTCATGAGCGCATACTATATGACCAAATTTTGGCGCAGTGGGCACAAAAGGAAGTAGAAGTACAAGGATTACTCCAGCCGATAACTATAGAGTTTAGTCCCAGAGAGGAGGAGACACTGAGAGCCAGTGAAGAGTTTCTAGCCGAGTTTGGCTTCACTATCGAGCCTTTTGGCAATAGAAGCTATATGATACGCGCCATACCGTCACTGATGGCTAAATCCAATATTATCGAGATAATAACTGCGCTCCTTGACAACCTTGCCAGCAGAGACAGTCCCAACACATGGGAGGAAAAGATAGCTCAATCTCTAGCCTGCCACGGTACTATTAGGGCAGGGCAACAGCTGAGCAACGAAGAGATGCGAGAGCTAATAAAGCAACTGGAGCAAACCAAGCAACCGCGAGTCTGTCCACATGGCCGGCCGACTATGATTCATTTAAGTTCTCGTCGGTTGGAGAAGGAATTTGGCAGGATAAGCTAGAAAACTGGCAAAGTTACTAGCTCAAGATTCGCCTCACAGACTTTCTATTTGCGTAAACCAGAAGCCGGTCTCCTTCCGCGATTTTCTCCTCCCTATCCGGCCTAGCTAGGTAGGCGCCGGCCCTGTCTATCCCAAGGATCTCTATGTCCCCTTCCGCGGTGATATCAGCTACAGACAGACCAATGCTCTTCGAGCTTCCTTTCATAATGACAAGACTGACAGCCCAGTCCTTCTCCACACGGAATATTTCTTCAGCCACTGGAGCTTCCCTAAGAATTCGGTTTACGATAGGCCTTTGCAGCCAGTCAATAAATCGTTGGCCAACATTGCTTCTTATAA
>JAZFXR010000107.1:0-3322 GCA_036448835.1 Dehalococcoidia bacterium
AAGAGCTCCACCGGCTTTCTGTAGAAAAGACGAAGGAGTTGTCGCAATGAGCCTACTGGGAGAAAATATCTGGCTAAACGCCGTGACTATCATTGTTGGCTCTGCCGTACTGGTGTTCATCGGCGGCATTTTCAGCATGCTCTACCGCGGTATCGACCGCAAGCTGGTGGCACACATGCAGGGGAGGGTGGGGCCGCCCATAATACAACCTTTCAGAGACGTGCAGAAGCTGATGATGAAAGAGAGCATCATACCTGATGGTGCTGTTGCCTGGCTGTTCAAGGCAGCCCCATTTATTTGTTTGATAACTTCGGCTTTACTGCTGCTTTACATACCCATGTTTGGACTGCAAGCGCTTTTGGGTGGATTTGGTGATGCGCTACTAGTAGTATACCTGTTGATACTACCGTCCCTTGCTCTTGCCGTAGGCGGTTTTGCCTCCAGTTCACCATATGCCACCGTGGGAGCGCAGCGGGAGATGGTCTCCCTGATGAGCTTGGAATTCCCCTTGGCAATAGCCATAGTTGCTTTCGGCTGGCGCATCGGTCGCGTTACCACCGCCAATCCATTTATGTTTTCTACGATTGCCGAAAATCCTATATGGAGTGTGGTTGGTCCGCTAGGAGTAATCGGCGCGCTGATTCTGCTATTTACACTGATGGTGGTTACGTCAGGTAAAGGCGGCAAGGTGCCATTTGATGCAGCTGAAGCTGAGACTGAGATCGCTGGCGGCATACTGGTTGAATATTCGGGCAGAAACCTGTGTATGTTCTACGTCGCTGACATAGTAAAATCTTTTGCCATAGCGTCCTTAGTAGTGGCTCTATTCATTCCATATAACCTCTCCCCTTTGGTTGGAATTGGTACGCCAGTCCTCGCTGGTATAGTGGATGGCCTATTCTTTCTGGTCAAGGTTTTTGCCGTGATGTTCATCAGTATGTCGGTGATACGCACGGCGATGGCACGATTTAAGATAAGTCAGATAAGCTGGGTGTATATAATAGCCATGACCCTAATCGGTCTTATCGGTCTGATACTGATGGCAGTTGATTTAATGGTGTAATAAAGATGTTTGAAGCAGCAAAAACAATATTCAAGCAACTCTTTCTAAAACCGGCGACAAATATATTCCCGGCAAAATATGCTCCGGCATCAACCATCGGATTTCTAGACAGTGTAACAAAAGGCGAACTGAAGATGGTTCCGCCGGTAGCTGTACCGCCCAATTTTCGGGGGAAAA
The DNA here is from genome assembly GCA_036448835.1 of Dehalococcoidia bacterium. Classification (GTDB taxonomy): domain Bacteria; phylum Chloroflexota; class Dehalococcoidia; order GIF9; family AB-539-J10; genus RBG-13-51-36. Next base: position 1,241 of record JAZFXR010000107.1, read on the forward strand.
TTGCGTACGACCGGACAAACTGCATTGGTTGCCAGCTGTGCTACAAGATATGCCCCACGCAAGCCATCGAGTGGTTGCCCGAGGAAAAGAAGGTCAAGGTATTTGTCTCACGCTGTTGTTTCTGCGCCCAGTGTGTTGACATTTGCCCGTCGAATACGCTGGCCATGACAGACGAATTTCTGCTTGCCAACTATAATAAGTACGCCGAAGAACTGATAGTAATTGATAGTGGCGAGCTACCGGGCTCAAAGAAGAAAGAGAAACCAGCCAGCGAAACCACAGAGAACCCAGCCGAACAAAGTTAGCTTAATTACGTTAAAAGTGGGATTTCAGCGACCCGTCCCTCTAGAATAACCTCAGCTAATTCCTTCACACTTTTGCGCACTACCTTTGAGAGGTATTTGTTCATCTCTGTTCCTTCAGGCTGCACTCCCACAAGCAGGATCTTTCCGCAAAATTCCTTTACATAAGACACAAACATGGAAAGTGGCATATGGTGTGTAGAAAAGGACAAGGTGCTGATTTGTTCTGGCGGGATTATGCGTAGAGCACCAGGAGGCAAACCCATATCGGCTGCATCTACCATTATCAATAGGTCAGGCCGCTGCTGGCGGATAACGGAAGCATAGCTTTCCGGAGCAGTGCCAGTGTCTATAGCCATAATCTCAGAGGTGGAACTGCCCGTGGCTCTGTGTCGCCTCCGGTTGAGCATGTCCACCACATGGGTGCCGGCGGCATCATCACCGCCCAACCGATTGCCAATGCCGAGGACTATCGTACCGCTCATCTGCTTTTAATAGCCGATTACTCTAAAGTATAGATGCTCTTATAAGCATTTTATTCTCATTGCGCATCTCTTAGCAATAAGGCTTTTATTCCAAACTAAATGATACAACTTACTTCGTGGTGACCGGATCGTAGGTGGGATATGCCATAGGCTGGGATTGTGGAAAAGCTAAGCCTTTATTCTTGTCTTTGACAAGTCACTGGTGTGAGTGTTAATATCTCTATTTGGCTAGTAGCGCGGCGCCTGCGGCTGCTCGACCGAAAGGAGGTGGTATTGCGGTATTAAATAAATCACGGCGCCGTTGAAATAATCTCAGAACAAGGAGGATCTCATGGCTTATGAGAATTTAATTGTGGAGCAAGAAGAGAATGTCGGCATAATCACATTGAACCGCCCACCGGCAAATCCCATAAATCTGGCTGTGCTTAATGAACTGGATGAGGTTTTGACTAAGTGGGAACAAGATAAAGCGGTGAGAGCTATAATCATTACCGGAGCCGGCGAAAGAGGATTTTCAGCCGGTTTTGATTTAAAAACGGCCGGCACGCCGGATGGCGAGAAGGCTATGTCTCGAGGGCAAGAGGTGTTCGGTCACATCGAGAAGTATGCCAAGCCCTTAATTGCCGCTATAAATGGCTTCGCCCTCGGTGGTGGCTGCGAGTTAGCAATGTCCTGTCACTTCAGGACAATGCTCGACTCCGAGAAAGTGGTGATAGGGCAGCCCGAGATTGATCGAGGCATTATACCTGGCTGGGGTGGCACCCAGCGGTTGCCCAGGTTGGTGGGTAAGACCAAAGCCCTGGAAATGCTTCTGCTCGGCACAAGAATCAATGCTCCCGAGGCTTTGAGCATCGGGCTCATAACCAAGGTGTCTCAACCAGGGCAGTTGATTAACGATGCTAAAGAACTTGCCAATGTGCTGGCAAAAAAGGCCCCGGTTGCTGTGCAGATAATCCTCGATGCAGTGACCAGAGGACTTGAGGCCACCACTGACCAGGGCGTGAGAATAGAACTGGAAGGCTCACAGCGGGTAAGCAAAACTAAGGACGCCATGGAAGGCGCGATAGCGTTTATCGAGAAACGAGACCCGGTCTTCACCGGGGAATAGCTTTCCAGGGCGAAAGAAAGAAGGAGGTTTTCTGATATGAAAGTTGAAGATATTAAGAAAATTGCGGTTATGGGAGCCGGTGATATGGGGCATGGCATTGCCGAGGTAGCGCTGCTCGCCGGCTACAAGGTGGCACTACGGGACATTGAACAGAGGTTTGTTGACAAGGGGCTTTCCAGAATCAAGG
>JAZFXR010000108.1:0-5397 GCA_036448835.1 Dehalococcoidia bacterium
TATCATAGGCAATAAGGCAAAGGCGGGGGCGGTGGCCGTCGCCTTTGCCCCTCAAATGTCAAGGGCTTTAGAGCTGAACGCAGTATCAGCGTCCCTTGACATTCCCCTTGATTAGCATAATGAAATACCAGGAAAGGCCTTGCCTTTCCCTTATCAGCATAGATTTTGGTGGTGGGGTGTGGTGGCAACAAAGGGTGGAGGTGGATTTAACCCTCTTTTCTCCTTCACTTGTAAATAGAGGGGATAACTCAAACAGAAAGGTAGAATATGTTGACACAATTCCAGCTATAGAGGTAGAATATTATAGTGTAATACATAGGTGATATGAGCAAGGGAAGAAATACACAGGTGATTTCGATTCGATTGCCGGACTATGTCGTAGTTAAGCTTAAGGAGAGGGCGAAGGCGAATGGAGTTGGGTATACGGTGTTGGCTCGGCATTTTATCCAGAAGAAGCTGGGCTTAGCGAAGCGTTGAGAGCGTGAAGAAACATAGACCAGAATCAACCTTTCCCTGGGAAGGAATAGTTTCTATATATCTTTCCAGACTCAATAGAAGCAAAAGTGATACTGAAAACTATGTTTCTGTATGGATTGCATTTAACTCCTGGATGAAAGGTAACTTCGGAACCAAAATGACGGACAAAGACCTTGTTAATGCTACTAAGAAATACGAATCAATCATGAACACTTTCCATTATCTCAAGCTTAATGATATAGACTTCACAAGCGCTTTAGAATCTTTTGCAGGATACGAAGTCATAAACAGTAAGACTTCTGAGGTAGTCAGATATCAGGGTACTTTTGATTCCCTGTTAGATGCTCTCTATACAATAAGAAGTAACATAATGCACGGCACAGACCTTACAACAGGAATGAACAATGAATGTCACAAGTTAGCTTCTGAAATATTGTATGTACTGCTTCATAAGCAGATTTTTCCCAATGAGGTTTGTACCTTCCCTTTATAGTAGTACAGTCAGTAGTATGATTTATTAGCATAAATTTTAACGAATTTAACTTATGAAAGCTGCCATTTATTGTAGAGTAAGCACAGACGACCAGGACAAGGAGGGCACTAGCCTCCAAACACAGCTCGACGCTTGCCTGAAATACTGTCAGGATAAAGGCTACCATATAGCGCGAAGGTTTACCGAGACCTACTCAGGTCTCACTCTAGACCGCCCACAGCTCACACAACTGCGAGACCTTGTAAGATCCGACCAACTCGATGTTATCGTAATCTATTGCCTTGACCGACTATCGCGTAACGCCACACACGGAGTCATACTTCGAGACGAATTTGACAAACATCATACACTTCTCGAATCTGTCACCGAAGATATAGATAAATCCCCTCTAGGTGAGGCCATTACCTATCTCAGAGGAACATTCGCACAGATCGAAGCCGAGAAGATAAAGGAACGCACCATGCGAGGCAAGCTGGCGCGCGTCAATGAGGGCAGGTTGCCTCAAGGAACTGGCATTGGTATTTACGGCTATAACTGGGACAAATCCACCGGTAAGAGAACGGTCATTGAAGACGAGGCTAAGATAGTCCAAAAGGTCTTTAAAATGGCTCTAGACGGCGTTAGCGTCAACAAGATTGCCCTTGAATTGAACAACCAGGGTACCAAGTCCAAAGCAGGCCGTTTATGGCATCCCTTGACCATCAGGCGTATACTCAACAACCCCACCTACGCAGGCAAGACCTATTACGGCATGTCAAAACGTGTGGGCAAGACCAAGGTTATTCCTCAGCCTAAAGAGTCCTGGACTCTGCTGCCAGATATTACCCCGCCTATCATTACCGATGAAATGTTCAAACTCACTCAGGAAGCCGTGACCAAAGCCAAGCTCTCACGACCCATAAAACCCAAGGCTGCCTACTTGCTTACTAGTTTTATGAAATGCCCAAACTGTGGCTCTCCCGTAGTTGGCACAACCCTTAACGGCAAATACCGATATTACAGGTGCCGAGGCTCTGTTCCAACGACCACCAGAGGGAAAATCTGTGACTCTGGCTATATAAAGGCAGACCAGCTAGAGGCCTCGCTGTGGAGAAAATTGCTTGAGATGTTATCCAGCCCTCTCACCTTGCTAAGGACCCTTATCAATCAAGACAAAGACCAGTCCCAAGAAATAATTCAATCCCTTAACAAAGATATCGCTAAGCTCAGGAAGAACCTCAACACCTACCCCCGCAAAGAGAAAGCTCTTTATGACTTGCTAACCAGCGAAGCCGTAACCAAGGATTACGTCCTAGACGCGGTCAACAAGCTTAAAGAACAACGCCTCAACGACGAACGCCAACTGAAATTATTGCTACTATGCCGAAAGGAAGCCGGCCACTCAAATCACCTTAAACTAACGCTAACACAAGCTTCATCCAAGAAATTCATGGCTCTAGTCCATGAATATGACTGGCAAAGCATGTTGTACCCATATCCACACGATGTTGAAGATCCTGTAGCTGAACAATTCGCCAGAAAACGAAAACTCTTTGAATCTATAAACTTGAGAATTCTAGCCGACCCCAAAGGCTACGAGTTCACTTTCACCCTGGACGGCACGATAATATCAACTATATATTCAGATGAATTATCTTCATTCGAAGACGAACTTCAAGATTTTGAACAACGGCATCCTGATATATCAATCAAAGACCTACTGGATACCAACAAGAGACTTCAAGAAAGTACGCCATTTGCCGAGAAAGTCAAGAGATTGAAGCAGGATTTAGTCACCATTGAACAAACATCGGGATGAATACGTGGACGTGAAAGCCTAAATTGCACAGAAAGCCATTTTGTTATTAGCTTAGAGACAAACTAGGTGCGATAAGCGCAACATAACCCTAATTGACGCTATGGGCTCTCACGGGCCATGATTTCGGGCATGTTTACCTAGTTTTGCCGCAGAACAAAGCTAAAGCATGCCCTATTATTGTGACCATGCCAACAATTTGTAGTTTCCAAGACAGAGTATTGGATTAAAGAGTCACAAAACATCATTTTGTTTAGTTAACTTCCTGAAAGCTCGTGGGATTTCAGGAATGCTTTCAATCTTAGCCTTCGCCCTTCGGCGTCTTGTGAGCCGGATTTACCGGAGGGGGCACTAAACTTGTCCCTTAGGGCCTGAGGCGGATTTAAACCACGAATAGAGCCACGGTGGGGCTTGACAATTTTAATAGTAGGTGTATGATGTATTTAATAGTTTTAGTTTAGGTTGTTACAAACTTCTTAGGATTCTGCTAGATTCATATTAAGTATTGGATGACCCAAACCCCAGCTAAAAATTTTGAGAAAGGAGGTCATCCAATGAGTTTTGAAGACAAAACCATCCAGTGTGCCGATTGTGGGACCGACTTCAGCTTCACCGCTGAGGAACAAGAGTTATTTCAAACCAGGGGCTATACTAATGAGCCCAAGCGCTGTCCCTCATGCCGCCAGGCAAGGAAGACAGAGCGGAATGGAAGTCGTGGTAACAGCTACGGGCCACGCCAAATGTTTCCTGCCGTATGCGCCGAGTGCGGCAAAGACACCGAAGTACCTTTTGAACCTACCACTGGCAGACCGGTCTATTGTAGCGATTGTTACAGTAGAGTCAGACCGAGTAGATAATGCCGGTTTGACCATGGACATACGCGGGCCGCGGATACATGGCCCGTGTATGTCTCGAGAATGTGGCGATGTGCCTCAATGGGAGTCTCGATACAAGAAGGTGAATCCCAGGTTTCCCTGCTGTGTCGCTTTCAAAAGATGATGCAAATTAGTGGAATTCTGCGTGAGGCAAAGTCCCACTGCCATTCTTTCGCAAGAATTAAGAGATTAAATGAAAGGAGCACTAGTATGAAGATTTATGTGGGTAACTTACCCGATGAGGTAACTGAAGAGGAATTACGTCAGGAATTTGGTACTTTTGGAGAAGTGGCGTCTATAAGCATTATAAAAGACAAATACACTGGACGCTCCAGGGGATTCGGGTTTGTTGAAATGGCGATAGTGCCTGAAGGCAGAGCCGCAATTGCTGGCCTCAACGGGAAAGCAATGAAGGACCAGACGCTTACTGTTAACGCGGCTCGCCCACCTTCTGACAACAGAGGTGGTGGGTCTTACGGAAACAAGAGAAGCGGTGGACCTAATAGAGGAAGGCAGAGAAGGTATTAAACTCCTTCTTGTTCATTCCTGCCTAAGACATAAGATATATGACGACAAGAGCACAAAAGGGAGCATAAACTGAAGATATTGCTAGTTTATCCCGGGTATCCGGATACCTTCTGGAGTTTCAAGCATGCTTTGAAATTCATTTCTAAGAAGGCTGTCTTTCCCCCTCTGGGTTTATTGACCGTAGCTGCCATGCTTCCCGAGGAATGGGAGAAAAAGCTCGTGGACATGAATGTCACAACCCTGACAGATAAAGACCTTGAGTGGGCGGATTATGTTTTTTTGAGCGCTATGGTGGCGCAGCAAGATTCGGCGAGGGAGGTCATCGATAGGTGCAAAGAGCTGGGGGCCAAGATTGTTGCCGGTGGTCCAGTTTTCAGCCCTGGGTATGAAGATTGGGGGTTTGATGACATAGACCATCTTATATTCGGCGAGAGTGAAGATATACTGCCGCTTTTTGTAGAGGACTTAGAGAAAGGCTGTGCCAAGCATATTTACGCATCTGAAGAATTCCCGGATATAAGGAAAACTCCTGTGCCTTTGTGGTCGCTTATCGACAGGAAGAAATACCAGTCAATGAATATCCAGTATTCCCGTGGCTGTCCTTTCAATTGTGAATTCTGCGATATCGTTATACTGAACGGGCATAGGCCACGAACTAAGGACAAGAGTCAGGTAATAGCCGAACTGGACGCATTATACGATAGCGGGTGGCGAACTAACGTATTCTTTGTTGACGATAATTTCATCGGCAATAAGCGGAAACTGAAGTCGGAAATTCTGCCGGCGATAATTAAATGGGTGGAAGAGAAGAAACGTCCCTTTACATTCTATACGGAAGCATCTATAAACCTTGCCGATGATGAAGAGCTAATGCGTATGATGACTGCGGCGGGATTCGACATGGTATTTGTGGGCATCGAAAGCCCCAGTGAAGAAAGTCTTGTTGAATGTAATAAGCTGCAGAATAGAAATCGTGATTTGCTGGCCTCGGTTAAGAAGATGCAGAACTACGGGTTGCAGGTGCAGGGAGGGTTTATTGTCGGGTTTGACAGCGACCCACTTTCCATCTTCAAAAGCCAAATCGATTTCATTCAAAAGAGTGGAATCGTTACCGCCATGGTTGGCGTACTGATGGCTCCTCCGGAGACAAGGTTATACAAACGTTTAAAAAAGGAGAACCGCATACTGCCAAAGGGCTCCGGTGATAACACGGATGGTTCAACCAACTT
>JAZFXR010000109.1:0-2453 GCA_036448835.1 Dehalococcoidia bacterium
CCGGTATTCTTGTCGATGCAGGTAATGCTGTTAAGCGGGCGGGCGCCGACTTCTTGCTGATCTGCACAAACACTATGCACAAGGTTGCCGAAGATGTGGAAGGGGAAGTTAGTCTGCCACTGCTTCACATTGCTGATGTAATTGGTGGTGCGGTTAGGGAACGGGGAATGCATCGGATAGGCCTGCTGGGAACGAAGTTTGTAATGAAAGAATCTTTCTATCAGGGGAGGCTTCGAGAGCGCTTTGCTTTCGAGGTGGTTGTGCCTGGGGATGACGATATGGATACCATCCATCACATTATTTTTGATGAACTCTGTGAGGGCAAGATTAATTCCTCCTCCCGCCGTGTTTGTGGCCAAATCATCGGCGATTTGATTGATCAGGGTGCTGAGGGTATTGTACTCGGCTGCACTGAACTTCCCTTGCTGATCCGGCCTGGTGACGTAAATGCTTCGATATTTGATACTACGCGGCTCCACGCAGAAGCAGCAGTCAACCTGTCACTCAATGAGGTTTAACAGTTCTGTCCCTATTGGTACGGCGCTACACCTCTCTTCGGGCGTAAAATGTCAGGGTAGATTGTGTGATACACCAAATCAGGCGTGCGCAATCCTCGATATGTGAGCATTGAAGGAACATCCTTCCAATTGAACCTACCGCGGGTAATGTATTGTGGCCTAGCAGGTTAATCGCTGAAGGCGCGTATCGGAGACCGGTTCAATGTCTTCGCCTCCGTCTGAACAGCGAAAGACACCACAATAGACCAATGACGATGAAAAAAAGGTACGGTGGGGAGAACGATCTTTCGCCGGTGCTAGCAAAGGCTATCGCTGCTGCGGGAGGTGGTGTTTGGGGCGCTACTGCTCCCACAGGTATTTCGTAGGCAGGTATCTCGGCAAGAATTTCATAGGTAGCTACTCTAGTACCGAGATACTCCTTGGGCACCCAACCCAGGTGGTTGTTTCTGCCGGTAGCTTCGGCCCATACCCATCCTGGCTCACCTGCCAGCTCAAAGAAAGCCGTTGCCTCGTCATAGTCAGGTAGACAAACCAGTACGGCAGTATGTTCCGGGACAAGCACTATGGCCGAGCGAAATCCAGCAGCTTTGTACATGACCGCCAGTAATACCACCATATCTTCACAATCACCCTGCCCAATTCCATCCTCAACAATGGTTGTAGCCAGCTCGTCGGCGTTCTGCGCAAACTCTTCACTGCCATTCACGTCTATATCAGAGGCATATTTCACCCTGTCACGGACGAATTCAAATACCGCCTCTGCCCTCTGCAGCAGGTCTGGATACTCATTGGCAATCTGCTCACCCAGGCTATAGGCTGCGTCATGCTGGTCACCCAGGCTCTGGAAGGCTATAGCCGGACGAAACCCTGTCTCAGTTATTTGATAAAAACCATCTTCGCCGAAGGCCCTAGTTCTGCATATCTCCCAATCATCGAGGATATCGACACCTCTTGTGTAGAAACCCTGGGATGGAAATGCCGAGGCGTAACCTGCCGTCGCCAGCGCCGCTAACAGGACAATTACTAAACCCAGTAAAATCCAGACTCTCTTCATAACGGTCCGGTCAGTGCCGCATGGAGTATTAAGCCAAAGAAGACGAGATAACCAAAGATATGCAGTCCTGCAGCCACGGGGTTATCGGTAATACTGCCAAACGGAATTTTTGGTGTTAGCTTGTCCACGATATAAAATAGGGCTACTCCAAGCAGCAAACTTATCACAAAGCTCAAAGCCAGTAAGCCCCACGTCCTGAAATCGAAGATGTACCACACTATTGGACCTGTGACCGCAGTCAGTGCGGTAATAGCACCGTGGATAACAAGGCCAATCAGGATGAAGAAGCCTGCCACGAACAACCCGACAGCCACCGGGCTCTCGCCTATGCGCTCGCGATAAGGAACCTGGCGGATAAGAGCATCCAGTGCTCTGACTCCAAGCCAGGCCAGAAAAGCAGAGACGAAAACCAGCAACACAACCTTGGCCAACCATATTAAGACAATGACCCAGAAAGGGATGCCTAAACCTAACTCTGGCATTTTAGTGCCTCCTTATTGCCCATATTCGATTAACAGTAATGGCGTAGCATGAGTTCCGACAACGGTCGCTGGTCATGTAAAGTCTGTAAAAGCAGTGCAATCTTTGTGGAATTATGGGACATTTCATAGTGCCAAGCACCACCCGACTACAGGATTATTCTATATAGTGTAGCATTTTCTTGTCTCGAATGTGAATTTCGGGGACACCATGCCAATCAGAACTGCTACGAATCAGGCATTATATCCCGGAATACAACTGTTGTATAATAGGCATAAGTAATTCGGACGTAAGGAAGATTACGGAATTGCTAATCCCCAGACTGGAGGGTCAACTTCGTGAAAGTAGCAATTATTGGAGCAAGCGGGCAGATTGGAGCATTCATTCGCGATGAAGCATTG
>JAZFXR010000110.1:0-7942 GCA_036448835.1 Dehalococcoidia bacterium
CTGCTGACCTGAAAGTATTTATCTTCATAAACCAATCTGTTTGCCATCGTGACGATACCCCCTCAATGTTATTTATGGGCAATACTAGCACCGGTTACTGATGCTATCAAGAGAATTCGGTTTGGGGTGAACTATTTTTTGAGAATCGTAGCGCCGGAATGACACGATCTTTTCCACTCCCGAAAAAGGAGAACAATGCTAAGATGTTCGACAATTTTGATTACTTGAGTCTATGAAAAAGGACCTATGGCGATGTAATTCCATACATAGAAGATAAGACAGACCACCTGTAGTAACAAAACAGCAAAAGGGACGAAAGCGGTAATATTTAACTAGACGTGATACGCAAACCTACTTGTTTCGGTAGACTTTGTACGTAGCCTACATGCCACCCAGTATGGAAACAGTGGTTCTTTATTTCACCCAGTCTCTCTTGAGCATGGTCAATAATGCCATGTCCCAGTATTCACCCTCCCACTTCACGTATTCGCGGAGTATCCCCTCTTTGTCAAATCCTAGCCTTGCCAGTACTTTAAGAGACCGACTGTTCTGAGTGTGCACTATCGCTTCGATTCTGTTAATCTCTGTAGAACTGAAGATAAATTCGAGAACACGACTGCCAGCCTCTGAGATATACCCGTGCCCCCAGTAATCTGGTGTCAAGTCATATCCGATTTCGGCACGGTGCACGGTACCAACGAAGTTGTTGTCCGGTCGAACGACATAATTTATTTGTCCTAGAAATGCGCCATCGCCTTTCGTGAATATTCCCCAGAGAACACCTGTTTTGTTATTCGTTATGTTCCTGCCCCATTCTATTATGTCAGTCACATCCTTGACATCTGCTACCGGTTTGGAATCCTCATATCGTACTACTTCCTCGTTGGCGAAATGGGGGAAGATAACGTCAACGTCATCAAGCGTCAACTCTCTTAGAACAAGTCTATCTGTGTCCAGTTGTGGGAATTGTCTTGCTTCGCTCATATTGTCTACTCCAATACCGATTTATTAAGATTTGCTATGAGTGAAGTATACGCATATAAAGACTGTTTCACAAGAGGATGGATGCACAGTACTAATACTTATTACGATATTCTTCTAGACGGAATCCGGAAATCTGTTCATTTTAACAAAGTTATAATTAGAGTCCACCATAGCCCAATCCAAAGGGCATGCCTCTTCTTAATATTCGGATGCCTGTCACTGAGCTATTTTTGGTTTGGGAGCAGGGCGTAAAGCGTTCTATATTGGCCTGTCATAATATGACATTGTGGGGTGTTCTTTCAAAAGTAGGAGCATCAGCCGCAAGCACTGCAACCACCTCTTCCCCCCGAGATGTTGGTTTCGTCCTCGAAGTAAGCAGTAACACTCTTATCGGAGTCCATAGTAATAATAATAGTGTGTGAAGTGCCTGTGGCATCACCGCTCCAGTGGTCGAAGTCCCAACCAGAGATGGATGATACAGTAATAGTTACCTGAGTACCGCTACTATACTCATAGATACCCTCACCAGGATTTATAGTCCCTTGACCGTTAAGGGTGACGGTAAGGTTATGCTTTACTGTAGTGATAGCCTCAAAGTTAGCAGTGAGGCTTTTATCCGAGTCCATTGTTATATTGACAGTGGGCGAAGTGCCTGCCGCACTACCGCTCCAGTAGTCAAAGGTGTAACCATTAGCTGCACTAGCTGTCAGTATTACGGGGACATGTAATTCATATTCGCCGCTAGAGGGAGAGACGGAACCTGCTTGGGGAGGGCTGACATTTACGCTAAGTGTGTATGTAAGTGTGGGTGTAGCTAATGTTACTCCTAAGATGATAGCTATAATACCAACTACGATGATTATCGCAAGGTTCTTCTTACTCAATCTACCGTCTTCTCCAAATCACGTGATTAACTCACTTAGCAGCCATAGGATACATTATAATCGTAATTGTGGCACTCGCCCGGAGGAATTACCTGCGTCAGTTTGGCTGGTAGTTATTTTGTTGCTGATAATACCACCATCAGTAAGTGAAGCGCTAGTATCAGACGCTGCCAGTATGGGCAAACAAACTAGCATCACTACCAGGGAAATTAGAGGGATCAGTGTCTTCACTCCCAGTCCTTTCAAGCAATTGCCGTTCATCACTCACATGGGAAAGTACACGCTGAACAACTCGCCACGCCGAGAATCACATACTCACTTGTGGTACGGCCATCGATGTCGGACAGCGTTACGCTGACTGTAACTAGTTCCGATGTATGGGGGGCAGTCCAAGTAATGATAGAGCCTTCTCCAGTAATCTCGCCACTATTGCAGAACCAGTTGTAAATCAGTTCGATACTCGTGTCTGCAACAATGCACTCAATACAATACTCTTGGCTTTTCCCGACTTTGTATCCCCAGGAGTATGCCTTCAGGTAACAATGCTCTGCCGTAACAAGCAAGTCTTCAATAATTAACGGCTCCTCTAGTGCCACAACCGTGGCTAGTGTTTTAGTATCCGGGCCACCATAAGTATCCCTAACTATGACTGTGATGGCGTATGTGCCAACCTGTTCGGGAGCAGTCCAGACTACTTCACATCCCGTCCCAGTAATACTACCTCCGCTAGTTGACCATACATAAATCAGTTCGTCGTCATCAGGGTCCAAAGCACTACATGTTATATCGAGATTACCTGAAGGAAGGGTCCAGTCTGCGCCTGCTACCAGGCTATCAATAACTGGAGGGTTATTCGTTCTCACCGTGATGACTACATAATCTGAGACTGCACCACCTTGGCCATCGTTTACGATGACTGTAATGTTATAAGAACCTTCAGAGGCGGGAGCTGCCCAGGCAACCGTGGCTCCTTCTCCGCTTAGTTCGCCTTCCTCAGACGACCATGCATAGGTTAGCTCATCAGCGTCGGGGTCGGTAGCATTACACACAATCTGACAGCTTGCCGAAGGAATAACTCCGGCTGGTTCAGCATCCAGGGCAGTAATAATTGGCTCATGGTTGGTTGGCGCCGTGCAGGATGACGGCAAGAACAGCATTACTAATGCCGTAACTATCAGAGGCATTCTTTTGTTCATCGGTTTGCCTCTCTCAAATTCGCTCTACGTTCACTCCCTTGTTATCATTATATGCACTTCTCGCACGAAATTGAAGACCCCAAAGCTAGAGACGGTTTTGTAGCTATGGAGAAACTATCGAAGTAGGCATTCTAGAGCTTACCCATAACCCAACCGAAAGGGCATGCCTCATGGCTAAACCGAAGGTTATTTCAGAGGTCTTGGAACACTCCGGCGACGCCTTTACAATGGACGTGTACTCCCATATAATTGAGGGCAGGCAGCAGGACGCTATGATGCTGCCGGACGGCGTCTTGCCCAAAGCTAAAAATGGAGTGCTCACGAAAAAACAACGCCAAATTAACGCCTCCATTAGACATAAAATTAATCAGGAGACAAAATTTAGCTTCAATGCCAGCGTAGCTCAGGGGTAGAGCAGCGGTTTCGTAAACCGCCGGTCGTCGGTTCGAATCCGACCGCTGGCTGGGGGTAATATGAGCAAATTTGTCGATAAACTGCAGAGCCTTTATAAGTCTTCAACTACACCAATAGGTTTTCGCGCTTCCATTTCTGAAGTAAAAAGCCCGGCAATGTTGCTTGTTGCAAGACTGTCCGGGACGAAGTTAGATGAAGCAAAAATTGTAGTTGATGTCAATGCTGCTGCCGGGTTGATATGGGGCGAGGGCTCAAGCACCAAGACTGTGGGGCAAATGGCCAAAGCTTTAGGCGATATTCCTCTGGGGGTGTTTGTGAAAAGCATGAGTGAAGAAAGAATAGATGAGCTTGCCAGCTTGGGGTGTGACTTTGTGGTTTTTGACATAAGTATGCCTGCCTTAATATTACAAAAAGAAGAAGTAGGCAGATTTTTAATGATAGAACCTTCGTTGGATCTGGGTTTTGTTAAAGCCATTAATAGCCTTAACGTAGATGGCGTGTTCATAAGTAGCAGAAGTGATGATGCTTCTATTGATGTCGAGCATCTTCTTGTCTGTAGAAGATTCGTCGAAATAATAGAAAAGCCGGTTATTGTGGATTTACCTGCTTCAGTCACAAAGACTGAGCTAACCGTTTTGCGGCAAACTGGTATAGTCGGGTTAGTTGCTAGCCGAAAGCAGTCGGCTGAAACATTGAGAGAGTTAGGGAAACTGATTAACGAACTGCCTGAAAAAATCAAAAGCCGCCGTGCCAAAGCTGATGTAAAGCTTCCTCACTATAGTGGGTCTGTGTCTGAAGAGGAGGATGAGGAACAAGAGGAAATTTAGACTGGATCCGTTTTTACCCAAAGAATGTCATGGAGACAAACCTGGGCTTATTCTTATTATCAGCAGCGGGGATTTCTCTTACTGGTGTTATGCTGCCCGGCCCAATGACTGCGTCTACCATAGCCAAGGGTTATAGTAACAAACACGCTGGTGCCTGGATTGCAGCAGGGCACGCTGTCATTGAAATACCAATAATAGCAATAATCTATGCTGTGATTTATTTTGGGGTTGAACATCTTATCCACTCTTCCCAGGTGGAAATGGGTATATATCTTGCTGGTGGTTTGGTGCTGATCTATTTGGGTTTTCGGATGTTTCGAGCTACTGGTGAGGCGGCTGATGCAATAGGCGGTCTGCCAGCTAGCCCTTTGTTGACAGGCATTGTAATTACGGGAACGAACCCAGCCTTCTATATATGGTGGGCGACTGTCGGTGCAGCCCTCATCACCGGTGCTGTCAAGTTCGGAACCGTGGGTGTTATTCTGTTTGCTGTAGTGCACTTGCCTTGTGATTTGGCGTGGAGTGAATTTCTCTCAGTGAGTACATACGAGTCCAGGCGCTGGTGGACACAGAAGGTACGAAGGATTGTGTTTAGAGTTTGTGCTTTAGTCCTAGCTGGCTTTGGTATCTGGTTTTGTTTATCTGCGTTTCTATAAATTCAGGGGATATTCTGGATTGCCTGTAAGTATTTTCCTTCAGTTTTTATAGATGGAGCAACAACCATTCTAACTTTATGCATCTCCTGAATTGTCCGGGCGCTGCATACTCCCATGCCAGTGCGCAGTGCGCCAATTAGGTTTTGAGTGCCGTTTGTGACGGCGGTAGGTCCGAGCAGAATCTGCTCTAATGAAGCAGTAGTACCAACTCTAACACGTGTACCTCTAGGCAATGCTGGATGTGAATGGGACATGCCCCAGTGATAACCTTTTCCTGGCGCTTCTGTCGCTTGAGCTAGAGGTGAGCCAATCATAACAGCATCTGCACCAGCAGCGAATGCCTTGCATAAATCTCCACCGGTGCGAATACCTCCATCTGTTATCACTGCTACATATTTGTTACTTTCTTTATGATATGTTTCTCTGGCGGCCGCACAATTCAGGGTAGCAGTTATTTGGGGAACTCCAACGCCAATAACTTCCCGGGTGGTACAGGCAGCCCCAGGACCCACACCAACCAGGATGCCATCGACTCCTGTTCTCATCAGCTCTAACGCTGCATTGTAGCTGCAACAATTGCCTACTATAATAGGCAAGGACATTTGCTGGCATAACTCAGGTAGGATAAGTCCTCGATAGCTCTTTGAAATGTGCCTGGCCGTGGTGACAGTGGATTGCACGACGAGTATATCCGTACCGGCATCCTTGGCTATTGGAGCTAACCGTTTAGTATTGGTTGGAGTTACAGATACAGCACAGATAGCACCGCCCTGTTTTATTGCTCCTATGCGTTGGCTAATTAATTTTTCCCTAATAGGCTCGGAGTAAATCTTTTGAAGCAGGGAAGTGACCTCTTTCTCAGGCGTTTGGGCAATTTGGTTTAAGACCTCGTCGGGGTTTTCATACCTTGTTTGTATGCCTTCCAAATTAAGGACGGCTAATCCGCCAAGCTTGTTGAATTTAATGGCAAATGTGGGATCGACAATAGCATCCATAGCTGAGGCCAGAATGGGGATGGACAAGGTGTAACTTTTTACGGTAAAGTCTATGTTGGCTTGTTCAGGGTTAATCGTTACATCTCCGGGGACAAGCGCAACCTCATCAAATCCGTAAGCGCGTTCCATCTCTTTGAATTTAGGATGAGGCATTTTTCTTTGCTCGATGAAGGTTGCCACATACTATACAGCCATGGCGGACTGAAGTCAAGAAAACTTGTAGATAAAATTATAGCTATTGAGTATAATTTTAGGTCATGTCAGTGCTTTATGTCATTGCTACTCCTATTGGCAATCTGGAGGATATTTCCCTGCGTGCCTTACGCATTTTACAGGAAGTGAAACTTATTGCTGCTGAGGATACACGTACTACACGACATTTGCTTAGTGCACATGATATAAAAACTCCATTGACAAGTTATCATGAGCATAGTAAAAGAGGTAAGCTTGATTATTTACTTAATTATTTGGAGCGGGAAGATCTGGCTCTAGTTTCGGAAGCTGGCACTCCAGGTCTTAGTGATCCGGGTTACGATCTCATCGTTGCTGCTATTGAGCGTGGAATTTCTGTGGTACCGATTCCTGGTGCTTCGGCAATGATTACCGCCTTGGCAGTTTCCGGGTTACCGACAGACCAGTTTCTTTACGTTGGGTTTTTGCCCCGCCGCAAAGGACAGCGGCAACGCGTTCTGAGCTCAATAGTAGAGGAATCAAGGACAATAGTGGCTTTCGAGACACCGCATCGCCTTAATGAAGCATTGGAGGATATAGAAGAAATTCTAGGGAACAGAAGAATATCTGTTTGTCGGGAGCTAACCAAAGTTCACGAGGAGATTTTCCGAGGTAGAGTGAGGCAGGCCAGGGAATATTTCGTCGAACCGAGAGGGGAATTTACTTTGGTTGTTGAAGGTAAGACTCGTGCCTGGTTGAAATTTCGGGAAAGGAGTTAAAATGCGTCGTGGTTGTATTGCTACAGGAAAAGTGGAATGCAGTAGTTGTCATCGTGCTATTGAATATGGAGAACGCTATCTCATAATAGACGGGGAGGGAGATGAAAAGCAACGTTTTTGTATTGATTGTTGCCTGAGTGGCGGGTATATCTCATATGGAACTGAGAAGGGACAGCAAATAATTACATTTCTACCTAAGGAATAAATATTGGCAATTAGCATGCAAAAGCTTCAGTTCATGACAATGATACATAGCAATTAATGATTTACAATAGGCTGGCTTTCTGAGGAAGAATTTGAACGAGCATATTTTTATCGGTGTTGCCTGGCCTTATGCCAATGGTCCTCTACATTTGGGGCATATTGCTGGTGCTTATCTGCCAGCCGATATTTTTGCCCGTTATCACCGCCTTAAGGGCAATAAAGTGCTGATGGTTTCCGGTAGTGATCAGCACGGAACGCCGATTACAATTCGTGCCGAACAAGAATCTAGCACGCCACAAAACATAGCAGATAAATATCATCAGCAATTTATCCATTGCTGGAAGAAATTAGGCATCTCTTTCGATTTATTTACTACCACTGGCACTCCAAATCACACTCAAGTTACTCATGATATATTCCTCACTTTGCTAAATAAGGGCTATATTTACAAAGATAAGATGCTTCAAGCTTTCTGCCCCAAGTGCCAGAGGTTCCTTCCCGATCGCTATCTTGCAGGTACTTGTCCTAACTGTGGCTTCACCCAAGCAAGAGGTGATCAATGTGACGAATGTGGTAAACCTTTGAATCCATCGGACCTCAAGGATATTCGCTGTCGCCTTTGTTCTACTCCGCCTCGCTTTGAATCTTCGGAGCATTTATTTTTACGCCTTTCTTCTTTTCAGGATGAATTAACTAAATGGATAAAAGAGCAGACTCATTGGCGGCGTAACGTGCTTGGCACAACGTGGAAATTTCTGGATGAAGGATTAAGGGACAGGGCGATAACCCGTGATCTAGATTGGGGAGTAGTTGTACCGCAACCAGGCTTTGA
>JAZFXR010000111.1:0-2042 GCA_036448835.1 Dehalococcoidia bacterium
TGTTCTCGGTAGCTAGTTTCAAGCACTCCATATAGGCGCTCCTCAGAAGCTCTGCTTCGTTTTTGCTGCCACCATGCCAGATGGGGCCAACAGTATGTATCACATACCGCGCTTGGAGATGACCCCCCGTAGTGATTACAGCTTTGCCGGTGGGTAATCTTCCTTGCCGGGCAACGATTTTCTTGCATTCCTCTAATATTGCCGGTCCCCCGGCCCGGTGTATTGCCCCATCCACCCCGCCACCACCCATTAGACTGGAGTTGGCAGCGTTAACGATGGCATCGGTAGTTTGCCCGGTGATACCTCCCTCAATCACAGATATTTTTGTTTTATTGATTGTTGCTTCCATCCTCCCTCCTTGCTCTGAAATCATCTGGAGTACCTACACGTTAAATAAGAAAGTAACCACATCTCCATCCTGGATGATGTAATTTTTGCCTTCCGTTCTCAGCAAACCTCTTTTTCGCGCCTCGGCTATATTGCCACAGCTTTCCAGGTCACTATAGCTGATAACCTCAGCCCGGATGAATCCCCTTTCTATGTCGGAGTGAATCTTTCCTGCCGCTTTTGGTGCCGGAGTCCCGCCGGGGATAGTCCAGGCCTTTAGCTCGGAGGAAACTGTAGTAAAAAAGGAAACGAGCCCCAGGAGACTATAAGATAGGCCAATAAGCCGATCGAGCGCTGGCTGGTTCAGTCCCATGGCTTCGCGGAATTCACTGGCTTCAGCGTCGCTGAGCTGGGCTAGTTCCATCTCCAGCTTGCCGCAGAGGGCAACCAAGGCAAACTGGGGGTAAAGTGAACTTAGCTCACCTTCCAGTTGTGCAGCCTGTGATATTGTCTCCTCCCCTATATTGAGTACTACCAGCATGGGTTTGGCGGTAAGGAATTGATAATTGGTTAACATTTTAAGTTCTTCTTTAGCCAAGCTTTGAAGTCTTATTGGTATATCCTTCTCCAGCTCCGATTTCACTTTTTGCAGCAGAAGCTGCTCTTTCAAATAGGAATCCCGCTCGGCTGCCTTTGCTCCTTTTAAGCTTGTCTCCAGTTTGTCAAGCCTTCTCTCCATAATAGCTAAATCGGAGATGGCTAGCTCCAAATCTAGGGAAGCTATGTCTCGTTTCGGATCTATGCTTCCTTCAGGATGGGGAACTTTGTCATCTTCAAAAGACCGGACTACCTGGAGCAGGGCATCAGCAGTAGTCAGGTAGTTCAAGAATTCTCCACCTGCTCCTTCTTTGCCGAAGCCCTTGATTGAACCGGCAATATCTGTGTAGCTCACCTCTGCGGCGACAGTCTTTTTGGGCTGGAATATACCTTCCAGCACTGATAGTCGGAAATCGGGCACCTTGGCCACGCCGGTATTGGGAGCCAGGGTTGGTGAATAAGCGGCAACTTCAGCCTTGCCCCTGGTTAGGGCATTGAGGATAGTAGTTTTACCACTCTTAGGTATACCGATAATAGCAACCTTCACGATTATATCCTATCATATTTTTGGTTTTAAGCTTCTGCCAGGAAACGCTTATGCTGTGATAGAATACGAGGGAAATGCTCTATATTCTTTATGGTCGGGACGATTTTGCCCTTAACCAAGCTGTAGATAAAATTAAAGCTGACCTGGGCGACAGGGAAATGGTAGCGACTAGTACTACCATCCTGGAGGGCAGGCATCTAACTTTGAATGAGCTTAGAAATAAGTGTGGTGTCGCTCCCTTTTTGTCCTCATATCGCCTGGTTATAGTCGATGGCTTACTAGGGCGCTTTGAGGTGAAGCAAAGCAGACCCCGGTCAGGCAGGCGCAAATCGACAAACGGGCCGGTGGAATGGGAAGATCTTGCTTCATACATCGAGGAAATGCCCGAAACGACGGTGCTGGTGCTGGTTGATGAGGAGGTAAAAGGGAGTAATCCTCTATTAAAGAGGATTTCACCACTAGCTGAAGTAAGGACTTTCCCTCTGTTGCGAGGTAAGGACTTAAAGGAATGGATACGACAACGGGTGAAGAAAGAAGGTGGCGATATCACGCCTCAAGCCGTTGATCTACT
>JAZFXR010000112.1:0-3326 GCA_036448835.1 Dehalococcoidia bacterium
TGACAGTGACTCATTTTGAGGATGGCCCAGAGCGATATCTAGTTATTGCTGACAAAAACATTGAGCTTCAAGCTCGAGGTTGATATCTAAAGCCCTGGCGGAGTGGGTAAGGGCGCCAATAGAAATAGAATTAACGCCGGTTTCAGCTACAGCCCTAACATTGTCCAGTGTGATTCCACCCGAGGCTTCAATCAAAGCACGACCGTGAATGGATTCTACTGCCTTGCGCATTTCCTCGAGATTCATATTGTCGAGCATGATAATATCTACTCCAGCTTCAACAGCTTCTAAGGCCTCCGATGCTATCCTGACCTCTATTTCGACTGGCAAACGATGTGGAGCATTTTGCCTTGCCTTGGCTACAATCTCTCTAATATTCAACCCCTGGCTGCGGAGAGTCGCCAGATGATTATCCTTGATGAGTATGCCATCGCCCAAATTCATACGGTGATTTTTCCCACCACCCACCGTTACGGCATACTTTTCCAGCAGCCTCAAGCCCGGGGTGGTTTTTCTAGTATCCATAATACGCACCGGTGAACCTTCGACTCTTTCCACATAACGACTAGTGTCCGAGGCAATGCCGCTTAAGCGTTGGAGAAAATTCAGGGCTACCCTCTCCGCTTTGAGAATGCTGGCAATGTTGCCTGATACTCTGGCTACTTTAGTGCCTGACTTAACCCTAGCCCCGTCTTTCAGAAGAAACTCCACCTTTAACTCCGGGTCAACCCTATGAAAAACCTGTTTGGCCACTCCTGCGCCAGCCAGGATGCCTTCCTCTTTAACCGTGATAAACCCCGTCCCTTGCAGGTCGCCGGGCGGCATTAGGACCTCAGTAGTGACGTCACCCTTACCAAGGTCCTCAGCTAAGGCGTCATCGATAATTTCTTCAATCTGAGACTTACTTGGTAACATCTTTCTCAAAAACGATGTGTCGCTGCCATTCTGGCGAAGTCTGTGGGAAATCTACGCGGAAATGAGCGCCACGACTTTCTCTGCGGAGTAAAGCAGCCTCAGTCACAAGTCTGGCACATAACACCAAATTATTTAGTTCATAGGAGGGGCGGTCACTGGCTTGAGACAAGAGGCTCTCCCGGGTGGCCAAAATGTCTGCCGCTTCTTCAAGGCCTTCGCCAGAACGAATGATTCCTACTTTATCCCACATAAGAGACTGCAGATTGGGCAGATTAAACGGTGGGGCTTTGGGTAGCACCTTTCTATTGGAGAGGCAAGAGAAAATTGGTTCATCGCTCCGACCTTCGTCATGATGACGAGGTGCAGTCATTTCAGTCCTTCGCACTACCCTCTTGCTGAAAACAACTGATTCAAGCAGGGAATTCGATGCCAGCCTGTTAGCACCGTGCACACCAGTGCAGGCGGTCTCGCCGGCAGCAAATAGGCCGGAGATACTAGTCTCTCCCCAGTTGTTAACCTTCACTCCTCCCATGAGGTAATGAGCGGCGGGGGCAACGGGGATAAGTCCCTTGGTAATATCCAGGCCATGGTCACGACAGAAGCGATATATATGAGGAAAGCGGGTGGTAATCAACCGAGACGGCAAATGAGTAACATCCAGAAAAACTCTATCGCTGCGAGTCTTCTTCATTTCGTAGACAATACTGCGAGCTACTATGTCTCTGGTCGCCAGTTCCGCCTCAGCAGTATAATCTGGCATGAAACGATGCCCTTCAACATTTTTGAGTATGCCACCCTCCCCTCTGACTGCTTCAGAGATGAGGAAAGGAGCTACTCCCGGCAGACGCAGAACAGTGGGATGAAACTGGAAGAATTCTATATCGCTTATTTCTGCACCGGCTTTAAAGGCTAAAGCTATCCCATCGCCAGTTACTACATCCGAGTTAGTTGTATATTTAAACAACTTACCAGCACCACCGGTAGCCAAGATTAGGTACTGGCAGTGATACTCTTCCACAGAACCAGTGCGACAATCAAGAGCTTTCACGCCAATCAACTTGCCGTTCTGAATCAATATTTCGCTAGCCAGGCAGTTCTCCAAGACTTTGATAGGAGTAGAGCGTACCTGGCGACTTAAGGTAACCTCGATATGCTCCCCCGTGGCATCCCCACCGGCATGCATAACGCGCGGTACACTATGCGCTGCTTCTCTGGTCAAGGTAATTTCACCGTCTAAAGTGTCAAAGGGTACTCCAAATCTGATTAAGTCAGCAGTGCAATCAGCAGCCTCCTCAGTTAAGATGTGTGCCGCCTCGGCATCGGATAGGCCAGCCCCAGCAGATATAGTGTCTTCGAAGTGCAATGCAGGGGAATCATCTCTGCCCATGGCAACAGCAATACCCCCCTGAGCATATCGGGTGTTGCAGTCCTCTATGCTACCCTTGGTCAGGATAAGGACACTGCCCCGTTCTATAGCAAGCAAGGCAATATAAAGTCCGGCAATACCACTGCCAACTATAATATAATCACAGTAATTGGTTCTCATTTTTTCGCCATGCCCAGTAATCTACGAGTCTCCTCATTGCCTGTGCCGCACTCTGAGGGGAAGGGAAAACAGCTAATCCCTGGCCGATGATCTGCCTTCTCGTCTCAGCGATAGCTTGCCATTTCCAGCTTTTCATCTCTTCTAAACCAATTTCTCCCGTTTCTATGACACAAACCAAAGGTTTACCGTTCTTCTTAATTGCGATTATGCTTGGCAGAAAGTTTAGTGCCCACACTTTTTCCCATATATCATTGGGCAAAGGGTCGTCCTGAGTCAAATTGGCAACAAAGAGATCATATTCCTCTTCATCACTGAGCCATTCCAGTAAGTTTATGTCTACCACAGGTGTGCCTTGAAAGAGAGAGGCATCAATAGGATTTCTGACCCAGTCCCAGAGCACAGGGACTCTATCTTTCAGCCTCTTTCTGCATGCCATAGATAACTCTGGTAGCGTGAACCCTTCCTCTTCCCAGACATCGGCTGAGACCATGCTCTTCCCGCCTCCACCTCCGGCAATGATTACCCTCTTGCCCCTAATGGGCGGTAAAAAGGTAAAGGCGACAACCTGGTCTATTAGCTCTTGAAAACTACCGACCATAACAGCTCCATATTGCTTTAGCGCTGTTTTCCAGATATTGCTAGAGCCCGCTAGTGATGCAGTATGTGAGAGTGCCAATTTTGCCCCTGCTTTACCTCTCCCTCCCTTGAGAATTATGACTGGCTTCTTTTTCGCAGCCAATGCCAACGACTCAACGAATTTCCTGCCGTCTTTAACTCCCTCAATATAGGAAGTAATTATTCTTGTTTCATTGTCGGAGGCAAAATAATTCAATAGCTCAACCGCGTCAATGTCTGAGGCATTACC
>JAZFXR010000113.1:0-3234 GCA_036448835.1 Dehalococcoidia bacterium
TAGATGTTGTCCTCCAAGCCCACGCGGACATGCCCACCCATCATTATGGATAATGTCGCCAGGTTAAACTCGGCGGGATAGCCAGCGCCAATTACCGACCATTTGTAGTTTTCGGGCCCGAACAATCGGTCAGCTGTTTGCTTCATGAACATGATGTTCTCTAAATGGGCGCCAATCGCCCCCAGAATTCCAGTGACAAATTGCACCCAGATGGGAAACTTCACCAGCTTTTTCCTCAGGCAATACTGTATGTTGTAGAGATGCCCAACGTCATACGCTTCGTGTTCGGGTTTGGTATTATTCTCAGTCATGGTCTTACAGAAGTGCTCGATATCACCAAAGGTATTGCGGAAGATGAAATCTATGGTTCCGGCGGCAAAATCCTTCTCCCAGGGGTACTTGTAGTCCGAGTCCTTATATCGTTCTGTAATCGGGTGAATTGAGAAGTTAATCGAGCCCATGTTAAATGTAGCCAGCTCCGGTTTGAGAGCCGGGACAACCCTTATCCTTTCGGCCGCTGTCATTTCCATGGTGCCGCCCGTGGTTACGCAGACGATGACATTGCTTCTGGCCTTAATGAGGGTGGCAATATCCCTATATACGGCCGGGTCAGTGGTTGGTTTGCCGGTCTGTGGGTCTCTACCATGGACATGCACCGAAGCCGCCCCCGCATTGGCACACCTTTCCGCTTCTTCGGTGATCTGCTGTGGCGTCAGTGGCAAATAAGGCGTCTGTGTCGGCAGGGTAATATTGCCGGTCAAAGCCGCGGTTATGATGAGTTTTTCCATTTATATGCATTCCTCCTTAATATTGCTGATGATCAACATCATGTGTTCTGTCTCAAGTTTGTTGCCTTCGGGAGTAATCAATAAGGTGTTTCGTGAGCCTTTCTCTAGTGCGCTTCATGCTTTCCGGTGTCCATTTGTCATAGAAACCTTTTCCAGATTTAAACCCAAGCTCACCTTGACTTACCTTGTCCTTTAAGAGTGGTGAGGGGTTGGGAGAAGCCTCCAAATCCTGCAACACGTTATTGTGAATGGCCAGAACCAAATCCAGCCCCACCATATCGGCATTCTCAATTGGTCCCAGAACCGGGATCCGGATACCGAAACTCTGCTTAATTGCATCGTCTACAGTAGCCGCATCGGCAATGCCCTTTTCCACAATTGAAATGGCCTCCCGCCACAGGGCGTGCTGAAGACGGTTGGCGACAAATCCCGGGACATCCTTCAGGCATTTTATGGGATGTTTCCCTGCCTTTTTCATGAATTGATAGGTTATTTCCATTGTCTCATCGGATGTATCCTTTCCCTTTACCACTTCAACCAGAGGGATAAGGTATGGTGGAAACCAGAAGTGTGTTCCAATGATTCTATCCCGGTTTTTGGCTTTGGATGCTATCGCCGTTATACTGATTACCGATGTATTTGTGGCCAGAATAACATCCTTGGGACACATCTGATCTAATTCCTTAAATAGGTCTTGTTTTACCTTCAGGTCTTCAGCCACTGATTCGATAATAATCGGGGCTTTGGCCACTGCTTCATCCATGTTTCTTGTTGTTTTTACCCTGCTTATGATCCTCTCTATTTCATCTTCTACACTAGCTTGTCCCTGCAACAAGGCGGGGAGATTTGCCCTGATGTTTTCGACGGCTTTATCTAGTGTTTGCTGAGTTCGGGAGTATAAAGATACCTGACAACCTGCCTTGGCAAAATGCAGTGCCAGTCCATGCCCTACCATACCCGCTCCCAGCAAAGCGACGTGACTAATTTCTTCAGCTTTCATAGGCTCCCCCCTCTCCTACTCGGGCAAAAATACAAATAATTGCTCGGAATAGAGAAGATTATTAATAGTTGATCACTACCAGCATGCTTACAGGCTTATTGGTCTTGTTCAGTATCGATCTACCTTCGTTTGGAGCGATGTAGACTGAGTCCCACGGCCCCAGCGTAATCTCTTCCTTCTCGGTCTTAACGGTGATTTCTCCGTCCAAGACGAAGTAGTATTTCTCGGCTGGTGTAGCCCCGAATTCGGCTCCACCGCCTGGAAGGAAATGGGACATGCCTACCCAGAATTTCTCGGCTCCGGTCTCTTCTTTGCCGCTTAGCTTGAGTGCAATCATCTTGAAATGACCGGCAGCCTCATAGGGCTTGATTTGAGCTAAACTAACCTTTTTCATATTCTCCCCCTTCGAATTGCAAATTAGTCCGGTCGCGAATAATCCGGCTCATTGTGTGCCGTACTTGTAAACGCGATCCGGGACATCGTATGTTTTGACGTCTTCCAGATAAACCTTCTTCATATGTCTTCCGTGTTTATTCTTGAAGTATCCGGCTAAACAAACAGCTATATACTTCATCTTTCCGGGAGACAACCACCGTAGGCATAGGTTCTATCGGGCACATCATTCAGATCGTCTTCGTCGATTTCTGCAACGCAGTGAGCCATGGAGCCATCGCCCATATACCAGCGGAGCGGGAAGCAGTAGAACCTGAAGCGTTTACCGGAAACCTTTTCCAGATCTCCGCCAAGGTTTTCAATGCCGGTTATGCCGTGACCCAGCAGTATCTTATGGCAGGGCTCCCAGGTGCCCCAGTTGCCGATGGCCTCCAGGTCGCCGAACTTCTTGTCATAAGCTTCTTGGCCATGCACTTTGATGTAGGTAAACTTATCAAATTCGGCATATGCTTCTTCACCGAACTGCTCAATGTACTCTTCGGTAATAGGCTTGCCGGAATAGCCGAGGAGGTTCATACGGGTCATGCCGTTGTTGCCCATAGCGGTGTGGAGAGGATGGTCCGACGCCTGCATATCCTGAGCAACGCACTTTACTTTGTGCTTTAAAAACCATCTGCCGGCTTCGACACCAGTACCGCAGGAATAATGATAGTACTCTTTGGAGTCGTCAAACTTACGATGCATGCCACTATTCAGGCAAACGACCATGTTTTCCAGTTCGTTCGGCTTGATACCTACTTTTTCGCAGGCAGCCTCAAGATGCTTCGGGAGGATCAGCCCCCAGCGCTCGATCTCGATGGGAAGGCAAACGGCATCGCCGGTGTATGCATCAATAGGCAATTCGTGTGTGTAACGAGCTCTTTTGCCGTCGAACTCGATTTCCATAACGTGACGGGGAGCATCGCAATGCGTACCGGTGTGCATAGTGCAGGTGATCTTCTGCGTCAGAACGCCGCCTTTTGCCATGGTGTGCGCGTTATCGATTATCGGCTT
>JAZFXR010000114.1:0-3230 GCA_036448835.1 Dehalococcoidia bacterium
AGTCCACACACCCAGTTCTGCAGGAACTTGCTAATCCTCAATCTCTTTTCCGCAGGCGCTACCGACTTGAGGTATTTCTTAACATACTCACTGGTTTCTGGATTTTTCAGTTCTTTTTCAGAAGGCATTGTTATTACAAGTCCACCGGCCACATTGGTTGCCTTTTCTATGGCTTCCCAGAAGCCATAGCTACAGTACACTAATGCCATCCTGGCAAATGTAATATCAGGCAGGAAAACACCGGAACCAGGGGGTTCTTCCTTGGCTCTGGCTACAGCGGCAACGGCCAAGGCATGGCATATCTCCCTTACTTTGATCATATTTGCTATGTCCATCTGAATATGTGGAACATTTTCTAGCCCGCTGTATTCCGCACTTAGCCGGGCAGCTCCTATCATCAGGTCTAGCCAACCTGCTTTGCAGGCTGCCTCGCAGGTAGAATGAAGTCTAGCTGAAGCATCACGGAGTTTACCTGTGAATTCAACCTCGCCACATAAGAAAACCCTATCCTCAGGAATAAAGACATCATCGAAGATGACCATGGCGGTTTCTCTCTGACCATAGCGAGGGTTACCAATTTGGGATACATCATCTTCAAGTTCCCGTTCCATTGTATAAGGGTTATACTGACAGATATAGGTTATTCCTTTCTCACCGTTAGGGACAGCAAAGGCTACAGCATAATCCTCTTCTCCCTTCGAATATAGGGAACCGGGCAGAATAATGTGCTCATGAGCGGCAACAGCGCCCGTCTGGTGAAGTTTTGCCCCTCTAACGACGATGCCACCATTCTTTCTGTCCACCACCCTCAGCGCCATATCAGGGTCCTGTTCCTTGATCCCCTTAGTACGGATGCCTTTAGGGTCACTAACCCCGACACTCAATACTAGGTCACTATCCTGCACAAACCTTAGATAGTCATTGAACCTCTTGTTGTAATCTGTACCTAGTTTCTCGTCCATTTCCCAGGTGACACTTGCCAGGTGTGTTAGTGCATTTGAAGCGCCACAACGATAATAGCACGTGCCCAGTTCCTGCCCCATGAGAACAGCCATCTCCACCCTTTTTTCCAGGTCGCCAATACTCCTATTGATGTGGGTTGCCCGGCTGATTTCCTTTGATGTTAAGTGTGATTTGGCCGTCAGTATATCTTTGTATAGAGGGTCATTTGACATCTCGTAACTTCTGGCCGTTCCTTCTATGATGGATATTGCAGTCGGGTTTTGCAGAATGTTGTTTATCCTCTTGCCGCCAAGATATGCTCTTGGGGCAAGTTTCTTGACACTCTCAAGGTATTGCTGAACTGTTTTAATAGCCATCCTTTAACAACTCCTTTGCCCTCTGTCCTTTTAGCCAAACCTATCAGGGCAATTTGGGAGGGCTCCAATCACCGGATGATAAGGTACGGCGACATTTCATAAGACGAAAACAGTGGTAAAAATATAGCTACGAATCTCAGTGTGCTTTAGTATTACGGGAAATGGTTTGGATCTGGAAATGGCGATTCTCCTAATCATTTATAAGCTCCTTCCACTTGGAACAGCTCTAAGTTCACTCGATTATTTTTCAAAGTGCCTCCAGCTAGTTGCTAACGCCTCTTCCTACTCTCTAATATCTTGGCCATATAATCGTCGAATGCTTTGGCATCTGCAGCCATTCTATCCCTAAAATCCGGCCCCATTTCCGTATGGTCCCTTCGATCAATTATTGCCCACAGGGGAAAAGGTTCGAGTGAAGGACACCCGCTGGCAAATGGACCTTGTCCGCGGTACTTCTTGAGGCAGTCACCTATTAAGATAAGGTCCTTACCGGGTTTCACTCCCTCGGGAAGCTTCTTCTTAGGACCTATAAGGATTGAAATGCCTGCATTTTTCTCGTACTCGCCCAGCGACTTCAGCTTCTCCATGGTAAATGCCAACAAAGACTGGCAACTGCTGCAGGCATTTTCTGCATAGATGTTGTACTCAGGCCATTGTTCGAATCCTCCTAGGAAGGGTAACCACAGCTGCTTGAATACTTCTTCTATCCGCTTCCCGCGGATTTCTATTTGGTCTTCATCTATATTCCCAATGTCCCGCTCTCGAGCAGGTTTGTAATAATCTACCTTTTTGATATCCAGACCAACCATTCGGCAAACGGTAGCATCTACCGCTGCCGGATCCTTGCCGGCAACGATACAGCCAAAGTCTACGGGGCTTGTGGCGTGGGGGCCGAAACCCTCGGCAGGGCGAATCATATCCACTATTGACAGGTCTGGCTTGATAACCGACCACAGGTCTACCAGGGCCTCAGCTAGGTTGGTAATATGCATTTGTTGATGAACCTTATCCTGAACAACCCCTTTTATGTTTTTGAGTGCGCAGGTGAAGACCACACTGACATGGGCTTTGAAGATAGGCAGGTTCACTATGTGGTCCGCCTCAATAAGAAACCGGGGCAAGAGCACTCTAGTTAAATCTGACCTAGCATCACGGATTGGAATGCTTATTAGGTCTTTCTCCGCCTTGATATCGATGATTCTGTCTGCACCAGCATCCTCCGCTGCCTTCCGTATCCCGCTTACCTCCAGAGACTCCATTGTATCGCAGCCGATGGCTGATGCCTCAGCTAGGATAATCTGCTTGGGCTTAGCTTTGCGCAGCACTTTAATAACGGCAG
Source organism: Dehalococcoidia bacterium (assembly GCA_036448835.1). Lineage (GTDB taxonomy): Bacteria > Chloroflexota > Dehalococcoidia > GIF9 > AB-539-J10 > RBG-13-51-36. The sequence goes on from JAZFXR010000114.1 coordinate 2,659, forward strand.
AAACAACCGCCGGGCTGGTGTTCACGCTAGTTTCAGGCGGGAACGGGTGACCGGCGTTAGGTTTAATGACCACTATGGAATCCGGCTTGATTAGGGAATCAACGCCACCTAGAAGTGAAAGCGCCTCATCCACCAACTTCTCGGTGTCGGTTCCCTTAACTATAGAAACGATGGATTTGGACATAATGTTAGCTCCTTTTTACATATATTCAAAGATGTCAGGATATCAGTTGCTCAAAGTGTCCATTACTGAGTTATACGAGTAATACTGACGGAACGCAGCGATTACTGGTCTCCCTCATCCACGATGGCTACTAATCTGACCATGGAACCATCGCCACCCTCCCATTTTATGGGCCAACCGGCGATGGTCACCCTCATACCATTGACCTGGTCAACGTCACCACCGACATTCTCCCACCCCATGATGCCATTGCCAAGCAAGATTTTGTGGCAGGGTTCCCAGTAGGGGAAATCTTCAATGACGTCCCGGCCGGTTTCTCTTTTGTATTCCTCGCAGACATCAGGACGCATCGGTCCCGATCCATGGGGTCCAATCGCTGTCCCCAGCG
>JAZFXR010000115.1:0-5151 GCA_036448835.1 Dehalococcoidia bacterium
CCGACTTCAATCGCAGCCTCGACACTCGTATAGCTTGTTTTTCTAGCAGGTAGCGAAATGATGCCAGCGTCATATTCTTTCATGAGCATTTTCATATCCGCGGTATTACTGACATCGAGAACATGCAGTTTGAGCTTGTTGCTATTTATCCATCCTTGTAGCCTCTCAAGGTTGCTTCTCCGTCTATCTACTATTCCTACTATCTCCACCTCACTATCCCTGACTAGATCCCAGGCACTTGCAGCACCCACTTTACCCGAACCAATAATTAGAACTTTCATATTGCCTCCTGCTAACGTTTTCTGCCAGTCAATGTATTCCTTACCTAGGGCAAGGCGGCTTGCCCGTGATGTGTTTTTTGGTGTCTTAGGTCGTATAAGTGTATTACTTCAGTCGTTTGCGAGCAAATATACTCGTTCAAATGATTGGCGACACCTCCTCCTTTCTTTTGCTTTTTCGAAATCGACGCGGAATATGGCAAGGGAGACAAACACAAAAAGAGATCTGCCCACAGGACAGAAGAATGCATGGGAGATTTTCCAGGTATGGCTGGCAATGGAATCGAGTGGGGCTTTGAGAATTACACACTGACTTGAATATTTTTACATGGGAACAAGTTAATTAGCGCACATTTAATAAGGGAATGGAAATACATTCAGCGAGAAGCTGGAAATTGCTCTAGAGGATCTCGAATCAAAGGCATACAGACATATAGGACTTGACCGCAGCCTTAGCAAGATAACCAACTATCTCGTCTTTACTTTCTGAGACTATCCCTAGAAAGGTGCCAAGGCGATAGAACTCCCCATAGATTCAAGCTAACTCGCCTTTGAAATTCACGCACGCACAAATAACAGCGCTATCCAATCGTGACCCCTCAACATCCAGGAAGCGCGGCAAAAATCTAGGCTTTCTCTATTCTGAACACTTTTGTGCCGCAGCTAGGGCAAACACCTTTGGTCGCCGGTCTGCGGTTTTTGAGCACAACGCGCTGGGGATTTCTTATCTCTACCTTTCTCCTGCACTTCATACAATAAGCTGTTGCCATCATGCCCTCCTTATAATTATGCTATACATATATTGATACTATAAGAACAAAGCTTTGTCAAGACCCTTTCGGTTTCCAAAGCAGGGACTGCGAAGATTTGACCGACTCGGCAAGCCGGAAAGAGTTAAGGATATTCAGAGCCCTGATACTTGGCTCTATGGCATTCTAGCTTAAATAAGTGGATAGCTGTTGCTTTGCCATGTTCAACCGCTTAAGGCATTTCTCTTCTCCCAATACTGCCATGGTCTGAAACAATGGTGGTGCTGCAACTCGCCCTGTAACAGCTACCCTCAATAAACCGAAGAATTTCCCTGTTCCTAAGCCCAGTTCTGCAGCCAGGGGACGCAGAATATCCTCGAGTGTAGTGGCATCCCAGGCGGTTATTTCCTCTAATATTTGCAGAGTAGTTGTGATAGCCTTAGTAGCCGATTTAGCATCCACCTCTTTACTTAAGAGCAAGCCTATATCGTATTGCAGCTCGTCAAGGAAGAAAAAACTAGTAAGCGGAGGAACTTCAGCTAGAGTTTTGGCTCGTTCCTGAACGAGAAAGAGAACGTGGCTAACATAATCTAAGTTCAATGGCCGCTCAACTGACTCCGGTAAATTCCTATCCAAGAATGGCATGGCTTGCTGGACAAATTCTCCCAGATTCAGTTTGCGCAAATAAACTCCGTTCATCCATTCCAGTTTATCTTTATTGAAGATGGCTGCTGCTTTCCCTACCCTTTCCAGAGAGAAGTGCTTCATCAATTCTTCCCGGGACAACAACTCCGTCTTATCATCAAACGACCAGCCCAGAAGCGCCAAGAAATTGACCATGGCTTCCGGGAGGTATCCCTGCCTTTGATACTCGGTGATGGTAGTTGCACCATGTCTTTTGGATAGTTTGGCCCGGTCAGGTCCCAGAATCATAGGCAAATGAGCAAACTGCGGGGCCTGCCAGTCTAGAGCCTGGTAAAGCAAAACATGGCGAGGGGCGCTGGAAAGCCATTCATCAGCCCTGAGGACATGCGAGATAGCCATTAAATGGTCATCTGCAACACTCGCTAGATGGTATGTGGGATAACCGTCTGACTTGAGCAAGACAAAGTCGTCCAGGACATCGTGTTTGAAGGTCACTGTTCCGTGAATTAAGTCGCAGAAAGTGGTTTCGCCTTCAAGAGGGGTTTTAAAGCGAACTACGGGATTCATACCTTTTGCCTGCAACTGCATTCTTTCGTCTTGCGTTAGATCTCGGCAAAGGCGATCATATTTCGGCGGCTGTTTCTGTCTTGCCTGTTCTTGGCGCATTTTGTTTAACCGCTCTGGAGAGCAGTAACACAAATAGGCATTATCCTCTTCAAGCAATTTACGGGCGATTTCGTTGTAAATAGACAATCGTTGTGATTGGAAATAAGGCCCTTCATCCCAGTCTAGTCCCAGCCACTTCAGGCTATCTAGTATAACCTCCACGGCACCTTCTACCTTGCGCGTCATGTCAGTATCTTCAATTCGTAAGATAAACTTGCCGCTATGATGGCGAGCAAAGAGCCAGTTGAATAGAGCAGTCCTGATATTGCCTAAATGTGGATATCCTGTGGGACTGGGCGCAAAACGTAGTCTAACCAATTTTCTCGATTCAGACTGCATTGCGCAATTTCTTTGTGAATTTACCTTACTCAGAGAGAGTTCGATGTAGTTTTTTCAACCGTTCCAGATGCTTCCTGAGTCTCTGGGCAAGCTGTTCGACCTGGTTCAGGGCATTCTGAGTATCTTCCATTTCGGTGGTTATCTTGAATAAGATTTCACTTTGCCGCCCACTTAATCCAGCTTCAAAATCAGCTAGTTCTTCTATCCCAGCCTCTCCCATTAACTTGGATAAGAGGGTGCTTTCTCTGTCCGCCTGTTCTTTAGCCAGTTCCTCGTAGGACTTCATGTCTTCAGTTTCCTTTCTTCTCTATCAGGATGTTAAAATTGTAGCATGGCTCAATGTCTCAAACAAGACCTCGACTTAACATGACATCTATAAACGGCGTTACTCTTGCGTCGGATTATGCAGATTCCGTTTTTTCTTATATATTAAGGTTTATCACTTGTTTATTATTGCGGTGATTAACTCCAAATGCCACAGTTCAGGATAGTTTCTGATTTCGGTCTTACCGGTGATCAGCCTCAGGCAGTCGATAGGCTGGTTGAAGGACTAACGAAGGATTACCGTGAACAGACTTTGCTGGGTGTCACTGGCAGCGGCAAAACATTTGCTATGGCTAATATCATCGAGAGAATCCAAAAGCCAACCCTGGTTATTTGTCACAACAAGACCCTGGCTGCTCAGCTGGCAACCGAGTTTAAGGAATTCTTTCCGGAAAATGCAGTAGAGTATTTCGTTAGCTACTATGACTATTATCAGCCGGAGGCTTATATCCCAAGTACCGATCTCTATATTGAGAAGGAAACCGACATAAATGACGAAATTGACAAATTACGGCACTCCGCAACCATGTCTCTCTTTACCCGCCGAGATGTCATTATTGTCGCTTCGGTTTCCTGCATTTATAGTCTGGGTGCACCTGAGGAATATCACAGCTTTGCTCTTACCATTGAAAAGGACAAGCACTTCAAGCGAGATAAGCTGGTCCACCGTTTAGTGGATATGCAATACGAAAGAAATGATTATGATTTCACCAGAGGCAGATTCCGTATTCGAGGCGACACTCTGGAGATTCAGCCAGCGTATCAGGAAACAGCCTTGAGGATCGAGTTCTGGGGGGACCAGATTGAGCGTATTGTAGAGGTCAACCCACTGACTGGTGAAGTGCTGGCCAATGGTGATCAAGTAGACATCTATCCAGCAAGGCACTTTGTTACCTCTCAGGATAAGTTGATGGCGGCAATTGAGGATATAAGAATCGAACTAGAGGAACGATTAAAGGAATTTCAGAGCCAGGAGAAACTGCTGGAAGCTCAGAGGCTCGAGGCTCGGACCAATTACGATATTGAAATGCTTCGAGAGGTGGGATATTGTACCGGCGTGGAAAATTACTCACGACATCTTCAAAGGCGAGCACCCGGAAGCACACCCTGGACTTTACTGGATTACTTCCCTCCTGAATTCTTGTTGTTCATTGATGAATCACATATGACCTTGCCTCAGATAAGGGGCATGTACCACGGCGATGTGTCTAGAAAACAGACGCTGGTTGATTATGGCTTCCGCCTCCCTTCAGCCATGGACAATCGCCCACTGAACTTCGAGGAATTCAACAAGCACATCAACCAGGTTATTTACTTTTCTGCTACGCCCAGGCCCTATGAATATGAGCGAAGCCAGCAAGTAGCGGAGCAATTGGTCCGCCCCACTGGGTTGCTGGAGCCTACCGTGGAGGTTAAGCCAGTTAAGGGGCAGATAGACGACCTTATTTATCAAATAAAAACGAGGGTAGACAAGGGAGAGCGTTGTCTGGTTACTACGTTGACCAAGCGAATGTCTGAGGAATTAAGCGATTACCTGAAGGAAATGGAAATTAAGATTCATTACCTGCATTCAGAGGTAGATACTTTGGAGCGAGTGGAGATTCTCCGTGATCTCCGTCTTGGTGTCTATGATGTAGTGGTAGGTATCAATCTTCTCCGTGAGGGATTGGATTTGCCTGAGGTGAGCCTGGTGGCCATACTCGATGCCGATAAGGCAGGCTTTCTCAGGTCTGAGGAAGCGCTTATTCAGACCATGGGGCGTGCTGCCAGACATATAAATGCTCACGCTATAATGTACGCTGATAATATTACGCAATCCATGCAGAAGGCAATAAAGGAAACCAGCCGCCGCCGTCAAGTGCAGGAAGCTTATAACAAGGAGCACGGCATTACTCCCCAGGGAATTAAGAAGGCAATCAAGGACATAACTGAGAGGGTTCAAGCAGTAGCTGAGACGAGAGCCCCTTATGAGGTTAATCCTATTTCTAGGGAAGAAATAAGTCAGCTCATCAAGCAACTGGAATCTCAAATGAAATCAGCGGCCAAGAATCTGGAATTTGAGAAAGCTGCTATGATTCGAGACCGCATCATAGAATTGAGAAAAGACGAAGAATTATTTTCACCCATCGTAAAACAGTAATCCATCCAGT
>JAZFXR010000116.1:0-17149 GCA_036448835.1 Dehalococcoidia bacterium
TGAATTGAAGCGTTCTGGGATTAAGTGCGCGGCTATTTAACTGCAAAGTCACAGAGCGATGAACTAGAATATATTCGTAGAATGATAAAGCATTGATATAAAGCGAGTAATGAGTATGCACTACACCTTTGGGCGGTCCAGTAGTGCCGGCAGTATACATTAGAGCGGCAATATCGTTGTTGTCGGTTTGTTCAATCGCTAGCTCGTTTGAATTAGTTGACATAAAAGTATCATAGTAGATGGTTCCGGGAACATCATCCCGGTCTGTGAGGATTATATGTTGTAAGCTTGGAGTTTGCTTTTGTGCCTCTATTACCCGGTCCACAAAATCTGAGCTAGTGAGGATAGCTTTAGCTCCGGAGTCCTTATATATATAGGCGGCTTGGTCGGGTCGAAGCAGAGGGTTCAAGGGAACGACGACAGCACCTATCTTGTATATAGCTGAAAAAGCAGAAATCACCTTGGGGCTGTTGGGCATTTGTAATGCCACACGGTCTCTTTTGTTTATGCCAACTCCTTTGAGCGCATTCCCCAATAAGTTGGCGTTGCAATTTATGTCAACATTTGTGTACCATCTCCCTTCGAAATAAAGGATTTCATATTCGCCGAACCTTTCAACATTATCCTCTATTCCGCTGCCAATGTTCATAATACATCCTTCTCAATTGAGTATTTACTATTATTCTATGGTGGGCGGGCTTTAGACTCAATTGCTCTTGGTTGGATGGTACAACGCTGGTAATGAACCGTCAACTCTCAGGAAGGATTTTGTTTTCTCAGTATTTGTGAAGACCATATTCAAACGGGGAGATCTGCTGACAGCTTCATCTGATGATTATGAAAGAAGATTCCGTTATCTGTTCATTTTCGGTGGTGTTAGGATTTGACGTTGCACATTTTTTATGTCATAGTCTCTTATTCCCAAAAAGCTTACGTCAGGAGGTCAGTCAATGATCGGCATCAAATCTTACGGAGCTTATATTCCACGGTATCGATTGAATCATAACACAATCTTCACGTCTGTCGGGTTCCTGGGAACGTTCCCGCCGCCTGGTGAAAATGCAGTCGCTAATCATGATGAAGATGCTCTCAGCATGGCAGTAGCTGCAGGAACCGATTGTCTGGGTGGGGCTAAACGAGAGGGAGTCGATGGTCTTTATCTCGCTACTACGAGTCAGCCTTATATGGTAAGGCAGAATTCAGCTCTGGTGGCTACGGCTCTTGATTTGCCGTCGAATATAAGGACGGCTGACTTCGTCGGCTCTACCAAGTCGGGGACAACTGCACTGCTTTCCGCCTTTGATGCTGTAAAAGGAGAGACGTCAAGCAATGTTCTTGTCTGTGCCTCTGATTGTCGTTTGAGTAAACCGGGCAGTCCCCAGGAGTATCTCTACGGAGATGGTGCCACGGCACTTCTTGTTGGCAGCAACGATGTAATTGCTACTTTTGAGGGCTCGTATTCTGTTTCCTACGATTTCCCGGATCGCTGGAGAGCAAGCGGAGAAAAATTCGAGCATGCCTGGGAAGATAGATTCATCCGCGATTCTGGGTATAGGGAATTCATTACAGAGGTAATTTCCGGGATATTGAAGAAATACGAACTGGCCATCAGGGACTTTACCAAGATAATTTATCCCGGTCTATATGCACGGGAACACGGAGCTATAGCCAAGCGATTAGGTGCTGAACCCGGTCAGCTTCAGGATACACTGCTTAGCACAGTCGGCGATACCGGGTCCGCTTCGCCTCTGATGATGTTGGTGGCAGCACTGGAAGATACCAAGGCTGGTGACAGAATTTTGGTTGCCAGCTTTGGAAGTGGTGGTGACGCACTGATTTTCCAGGTTACTGAAAAGATCGGGAATATAAAAGACAGAAGAGCAGTAAAGAAACACCTGGCCTCAAAGAAGGAGCTTGCCAGCTATGAAAAATATCTTGCTTTCAGAAATTTGGCCCCGATGGACTTAGGAATGCGTGGCGAGATAAACATTCGCACACCAATGTCGGCGTTGTTCAGGGAGCGTAAAGTAATTCTGTCTCTTCGTGGCTCGAAATGCAAAAAATGTGGTACGCCGCAATACCCATATCAGAGAATATGTGTGAATCCTGATTGTGGAGCTATTGACCAGATGGAAGATTATCGCTTTTCGGATAAGGAAGGCGTCGTATTTACGTATACCGGCGACAACCTGGCTGCCAGTATCGACCCACCTTCCGTATATGGCTTGGTGGATTTCAATGGTGGTGGTAGGTTCTGGTTTGATTTTGCTGATTGTGACCTGGATTCCGTTAAGGTAGGTATGCCAGTAGAGATGACCTTCCGTAGACGATATGTTGATGAATCAAGTGGTGTTCACGGTTATTCGTGGAAGGCAGCGCCCATACGTGCCTGACTATGGTAAATGATAATGAGATTTGCAGAAGGAGCAGGAAATGGCAGAAGGTATTAAGGACAAGGTTGCTATCATAGGAATGGGTTGCACTAAGTTTGGTGAGTTATGGGATAAAAGTGCCGATGATCTTATGGTAGATGCTTTTAAGGAATGTATCGAGGATGCAGGTATAGAAAAAAAAGACATCGACGCAGCCTGGTTTGGTGTGCATTTTGAGGAACAGAGTGTAGGAAAAGGGGCTACATCTATGGCTCTGGCATTGAAGTTACCCTTCATTCCTGTCACCAGGACAGAAAATTTCTGTGCCACTGCCACGGAAGCTTTCAGAGGGGCATGCTATGGTGTAGCTTCAGGAGCTTATGATGTCGCCCTGGCGCTGGGCGTAGAGAAGCTTAAGGATACGGGATATGGGGGACTTCCCGGCGGTGCTAGCCTTATGGGGACAAAGAATGCCCTAATTATGCCCAAATTGACCGCCCCTGGAGCTTTTGCCATGATGGCAACTAGATACTTTGCTGTGCATGGCCTCAGTCCGGAAGAAGGTAAGAAAATGCTGGCTAAGGTGTCAGCCAAAAGCCATTATAATGGAGCCCGAAACCCAAAGGCACATTTGCGACGTGAAGTGACTGAGGAACAGATAATAAATGCGCCTATCATTGCCTGGCCACTAGGGCTTTTTGATTGCTGCGGAGTCAGTGATGGCTCAGCAGCTGCAATCGTAACCAGAGCTGACATGGCCAAAAGCTTTCGGCCAGACCCCATACATGTTAAGGCACTGCAGATCGCTTTAAGTTCAGGCGAGGAATTGATGTACACCAAATGGGATGGAGCTCATGTTGAGACCGGTTACCGTGCTGGCAAATTAGCTTACAAAGAAGCTGGAGTAGAGAATCCTCGCGAAGAAATAAGTATGGCTGAGGTACACGATTGTTTCTCCATAACTGAGGCAGTGACCATGGAAGACCTGCAATTCAGTCCCAGAGGAAGAGTCAAGGAGGACATTGAGGCCGGCCGTTTCAATCATGATGGACCGCAACCTATTCAACCCGACGGTGGCCTGAAATGCTTCGGCCATCCTATCGGTGCCTCTGGTCTCAGGATGCTGTATGAAATGTATAAGCAATTGCAGGGCAAAGCCGAATTGCCAGAGCGGCAAATTAAGAATCCCAAGCTGGGTTTGACCCACAATATGGGCGGGTTTCCAGCCATGAATATCGTTAGTGTTGCTATTGTAGGATTGTAATCGTAGGAAATTGAGTCTGGGAGGCTAATTATGGCTAATGATAGTCTGATTACAGATGACCTGCGGAATCTAATAGGTGTGACCTTGGCTACTATCGTCTTCAAGGTCGAGGAAGGGGCAATCCAGAGGTATGCACAGGCTATAGGTGACCCCAACCCCCTGTTTAATGACCTGGATTTTGCCAGTAAAACCAGGTATGGACGGTTATTGGCTCCTCCTGGTTTCACCGGTTGGCCGGTCAAGGCTGGATTGGACATGTTCGAATTGGTCGAGTCGCTAGTAAAAGCTGGAGCGCCTTCAAGGCTTCTCGATGGGGGTGTTGAATTTGAATTTCTTGAACCCGTTGGCGCTGGTGATGTATTAACTGCCACAACTAAAATTGCCAACATGACCGAGCGTGAGACCAAACTGGGCAAGACCATTTTTACCACACTGGAAACTACTTTTGTGAACCCAAAGGGCAATGTGGCACTCAAAAGCCGGTCGACACTTATCCTATTTTAGCTAATTTATTTCTTGGAGGAGAGATGGCTAAACAAGTTCATTATGATGACGTTGAAGTAGGCAGTGAGATAACCCCATTGGCTAAGGTTGCTACAAGTCGCATGTTGGTCCAATGGGCAGGGGCATCGGGGGATTTCAATCCCTTGCATTACGACGAAGATTTCGCTAAAGCTATGGGCGTAGGTGCCCCTATTGTACACGGCGCACTTAAACGTGCCTGGTTAGGGCATTTGATGACTGATTGGATTGGAGAGGAGGGGAAACTCAAGAAATTGTCCTGCCAATACCGCGGTATGGACTATCCCCGGAAAATGAAGACGATGGAAGAGCCTCGTGACGGGGAAACCTGGTGGTGCAAAGGTAGAGTGACCAAGAAATATGAAGAGAGTGGTGAGCACCTTGTCGAGTGCGAGATTTGGGTGGAGAATGGAAAGGGAGAAAAGACAACGCCTGGCTCAGCCCTGGTCGCCTTACCTATACGAACAAAGAAATAAGCCTGAGTATTGGTCTTGATAACTATTTATATGCGATTCTTCCTGTAAAGGTAGAATCGACTTTGTGTTTTCGAGAGAACAAATTTGAAGGAGGTAGAAATGGGAAAATTAGATGGGAAAGTAGCTGTTGTCACAGGGGCAGCGCGGGGTATAGGCAAAGCCGATGCCGTGCTGTTTGCCAAGGAAGGTGCTGCTGTTTTTGTGAGTGATATTGATGAGGCACCGCTTATGGAGGTGGTGAAGGAAATTAAGACTTCAGGAGGGAAAGCGGACGGTTGTGCTGGGAATGTGACGAAGCTCGAAGATTGTCAGAAAGTCATGGACAAGGCGGTGGAGAAGTTCGGCAAAATAGATATTTTGGTCAATAATGCCGGACTTACCAGAGATGCTTTGATTCATAAAATGACAGATGCTCAATGGGACATATGCGTTGATATTAGTCTTAAGGGAACTTTTAATTGTATCAAAGCAGCCTCAAAATATATGATGAAGACAGAACACAATGGCAAAATAGTTAATGTGGCTTCCGTCGCCGGGTTGATGGGAAACGTAGGCCAGATTAACTACTCAGCTGCTAAGTCAGGTCTTATCGGGCTGACCAAAACTGTAGCCAGGGAATGGGGAAGATTCGGTGTTACCTGTAATGTCGTTGCCTATGGCTTTGTGGATACACGGCTGACCAGAGAAAAAGAGACCCAGCAAGAAGAGGTAGCCGGAGAGGCGGTGGGTATACCAAAGAAAGTCAGGGATATGGTGCTCCTTCAAGTCAAACCGATGACGCCAGAAGATGCTGCTAAGCCTGTTCTGTTCCTGGCTTCGGATGACGCTGCTTTTATTACGGGGCAAGTGCTGAATATTTCTTCGGGAATATACATGTAGGTCTAGGTGCTTAGCGCCTCAACATCGACAAAGTGTTCTCGATACGGAATGTAGAATTTTGGATTCAATTGCCCGCCTACGGCGGGCGAATTTTCCCCAGCGCAGTCTGGGGAGAAGTGTAGTGCTTTGCGCAGTTAACTGCAGTTTCCAGGAAGGCAGAAATGGACTTTAAACTAGGCGAAAAAGAACTGGCTTTGAAGGAAGAAATTCGTAAGTTCGCTGAAGCCGAGTTGCCTCCGGATTTCGTGCGAAACACATTAATTGATGGTGAGTTCAGAGATTTTGAGTTCGAAATATCCGTGTCCAAAAAACTAGCACAGAGAGGCTGGCTCGTTATGAGCTGGCCAGAGAAAGATGGTGGACGTGGTGCCTCTCTCTTTGAGCAAACAGTATACGAAATGGAAATAGCCTACCGGGGAATACCAGGGGCGTGGATGGGCATAAGCGGAACACAATGGGTAGGGCCCTGCTTGATGATGTTTGGAACTGAAGAGCAAAGAAAGAAATATTTACCGTTAATTGCCTCAGGTGAAAGAGATGGTGTATGGTGCACATGTTATAGTGAACCAAATGCTGGCTCAGATTTTGCCAGTATTCAGACACGGGCGGTGAAAGATGGAGATCATTATATTGTAAATGGGCAAAAGGTGTGGACAAGCGCTGCTCACAGGGCAAGATGGTGCTGGCTAGCTGCCAGAACAGCCTCCAACGTCGTTAAGAAACATCAGGGGATCAGTATCTTCATAGTGGATATGAAGAGCCCAGGTGTCACGGTTAATCCTATTTTGAATTATTATGGGAGGCATCACTTCAATGAAGTATTTTTCGATAATGTTCGAATACCGGCTTCTAACTTGGTGGGAGAGGAAAATAAAGGCTGGTATTATCTTATGCAGTCCCTGGCTTTGGAACGGCGCAGTATAGCGCCTACCATCTATGGCAGTTTAAAGTGGATTTTGGAGGAACTAGCCAGCTATGCTGATGGAACAGAGTATGAGGGCCAGCGGTTGTCTAAGAATCCTGTAGTCCGTGCCAAGCTAACTGACCTGGCCATCGACCTGGAAGTGCTCAAGATGTTTGCCTTCCAGCTTGCCTGGCAGATAAGCCAGGGGCAAATTCCAGTCTATGAGTCCTCACGGAATAAGGTAATGGGTGATGATTTGATGAAGAGGGGGGCTATCACCGGGGCGGAGATTCTGGGGATATATTCTCAGATTGATCCGGACTCCAAATGGGCTAAACTCAATGGCGCTATACAAGGTGCATATCTAGGATTTCCCGGTCAGGCGATTGCGGCAGGCACGGCTGAAATCGAAAAAAGCATCATTGCCCAATTTAGACTGGGATTACCCAAATCATATTGAGGTTTTAAGAACAAGCTTTTAAGAGGTTATCGTGGATTTCAGTTTTACAGAAGAACAGGATATGTTGCGGATCTTAGCAAGAGATTTTTTGGCAAAGGAATGTCCCAAGGCCAAAGTCAGGGAAATGACTAAGGATGAAAGAGGGTATGACCCTCAGATGTGGCGGAGTATGGCAGGATTGGGCTGGATGGGGCTCATATTTCCGGAAGAATATGGCGGTATGCGTGCCAGCTTTATGGACCTGGTCATCTTGATGGAGGAGATGGGAAGAAATATCCTGCCTGGTCCTTACTTCTCCACTATCGCTCTTTGTGCTCTGCCTCTGTTTGAATATGGAAGCAGTGAACAGAAAATCAAGTTTCTACCGCAAATAGCTAAGGGCGAGGGTATCTGGACTTTCGCGTTAACCGAGTCGTCGGGCAGATGCAAAGCTTCTGAGGTAAAACTCCGTGCCCTATCGGAAGGAACAAATTATGTTCTCCGGGGGTGCAAGCTCTTTGTTAGTGATGCTCATGTAGCTGATTATATGCTGGTAGTGGGCAGGACCGGCGAAGGTAACAGCCCCGAGGAAGGTATTACACTGTTCATAGTGGATGCCAAGGGACCAAATGTACAGGCAGAGTCGATCCCAACTATAGGAGGTGATAGGCAATTCAAAGTTAGCTTTGATGGGGTGGTAGTACCTGAAGATAATATCTTGGGCAAGATGGGCAAGGGCTGGGATGTAGTGGATTTTATTTTACAACGGGCGGCTGTGCTGAAATGTGCCGAGATATCCGGAGCATGTCAGGCTGTTCTGGACATGACCAGCAGCTATGCCAAGGAACGGATCCAGTTCGACCGGCCGATCGGCTCTTTTCAGGCTGTGCAGCATAAACTGGCTGACATGCTGGTTGATGTAGAGGCAGTTCAGTATTTACTCTATCAAGCAGCATGGGGAATAAGCGTTGGTTCACCATCACCCTGGCAGATTTCTGCAGCCAAAGTCAAAGCCAATGAAGTTTACCAACGAACTTGCATTGAAGCAATTGCTGCTCACGGAGCTATCGGGTACACCATGGACCATGATATTGGTCTTTATTATCGTCGTGTCAAGGCGGCACAATTTGTGGCTGGTGACAGTGACTTGCACAGGGAAGTGATATCCATTCAGCTAGGGCTTTGATTTTTGCCGGATAGATACTTGACAAAATTTTACTATGATGTTAAACTATGTGGTTTGCGTTTATGTTCCCATCTCTATTGATCATGTTGCCTTAAATTTTCATAGTTTGTGTCTTCAATATATTGTTTTGAAGAAAAATCAGGGTCATTTCTTCTATGCTTGAATACAAGTTACTGAAGTCTTTCGCTAAATTTCCCGAGACTTTGGAAATACCTGACCTTATTCGGGTACAGCTTGATTCCTTTCGCTGGTTTCAAGAAGAAGGTTTGCGGGAACTATTTGAGGAAATCTCACCAATCCAGGATTATACTGGCAATAGACTAGAATTACATTTCGTTGATTATGAGTTCCGAGATCCTTTGCATTCTATTTCTGAGTGCCTTGAGCGAGGTCTTACTTATTCGTCTCCTGTTCATGTCACAGCACAACTGGTGGTCAAGGAGACGGGAGAGATCAAGCAACAGGAATTATACTTCAGTGATTTCCCTTTAATGACAGATGCTGGCACTTTTGTTATTTCTGGAGTAGAGCGGGTAGTAGTCAATCAATTAACGCGTTTTCCTGGAGTTTATTTCACTTTACAGAGGGACCCTTCGAGTGGCCGGGAATTCTGTTTTGCCAAGCTTGTTGCTGAACATGGGGCATGGCTTGATTTTGATACTTCTGGTCGAGACGTAATTTCGGTCAAAGTGAGTGGCAAACGGAAGATACCGATTACTACTTTGTTGCGCGCCATAGGCTTTGAGAAAAATGAGGCACTGTTTTCCCTTTTCCAGGATATAGATAACTCTCCCGAACATGCTTTTCTCCGCTCTACAATGGATCGAGATCCATTGATTACAAACAAAGCTGATGCTCTATTCGATATTTATAGAAAATTATCTTCCGGTGAAGCTCCTAGCCTTAGTAGTGCCCAGGCCTTGCTGAATAATTTCCTATTTAATCCTCGCCGCTATAGCCTGGGCAAAGTTGGTCGTTACAAGCTTAATAAAAAGCTAGGTCTTGATATCCCTGGGAATTGTACTGGCTTGACTCCCGAAGATTTGGTGCAGATAGTCCGCCGTATTATTTCAGTTAATCTTCGCAAGGAAGTTCCTGATGACATTGACCATTTAGGCAATCGAAGAGCCCAGGCAGTAGGTTTTCTAATACAAAAGCAATTGCGCATCGGTTTATTAAGGTTAGAGAGAGCTATTAAAGAGCGGATGAGCATTCTCGGCCCCGAGGCGGCAACTCCTGCTGCTTTGATCAACATTCGCCCTGTAGCAGTCGCTATCAGGGAGTTCTTTGGCCGGTCACAGCTATCTCAATTCATGGATCAGACTAATCCGCTAGCTGAGCTAACTCACAAGCGTCGTCTCTCTGCCATGGGTCCTGGGGGCCTCTCGAGAAAACAGGCTGGATTTGAAGTTCGTGATGTACATCATTCTCATTACGGCAGAATTTGTCCGATAGAGACACCGGAAGGGCCAAACATTGGTCTTATTGGCTCTCTAGCTACCTATGCTTCGGTTAATGAGTACGGTTTTATAGAGACACCATACGTCAGGGTCATCCATGAAGTTCCCAACACTGTGGATGAGTTGATGGGAAGAACGATCGGCGAGGACATAGATAGTGATGGCTCAATTATAGCCAAGGCTGGTACATTGATCACGAAGAAGCTTGCACAGAGTTTATCTTCTCTCCCTGAGCAGACTATTAAGGTAGCTCCTTTTGTTTCCAGCCAGATTGTTTACCTGACAGCCGACGAAGAAGGTCAATATGCTATTGCCCAGGCTAATGCCCCTCTTAATAAAAGAAAGGAGTTTGTTGATGACAAAGTTGAGGTTAAGAGGGGGGAGAGATATTTTAAGGAAGCAATAGACAGAATAAACTTTATCGATGTTTCACCAAAACAGCTATTTAGTATAGCTGCTTGTCTTATCCCCTTTCTTGAGCATGATGATGCTAATCGGGCTTTAATGGGCTGTAATATGCAGAGACAAGCGGTGCCACTATTACTTCCCGATTGTCCTTTGGTAGCTACGGGTATGGAAGGAGAGGTGGCCAAATATAGTGGGCAGGCGATATATGCCCCAGTTGATGGTGTAATTACTTCGGCAACAAGTTCAAGAATAGCAATTAAAAATGGAGGAGGTGAGGAGAAATCGTTCGATTTAATCAAGTTTGCTAGAACTAATCAAGGGACTTGCATCAATCAGCATCCTATCGTAAACAAAGGTGATAAGGTTAAGGAGGGGCAAGTATTGGTAGATAGTTTTTCTCTGGATGGTGGAAATCTCGCTTTGGGACGAAATGTTGTTTGTGCTTTTATGAGCTGGGAAGGGTGTAACTATGAGGATGCGATTGTCATCAGCAGAAGCTTGGTTAAGAATGATGCCTTTACTTCCGTTCACATCGAAAAACATGAGATAGAGGAACGCGATACTAAGCTTGGTCCTGAAGAAATCACCAGAGATATACCTAATGTCAATGAAGAGAGCCTCGCTAACCTTGATGAAATAGGTATTGTACATGCCGGAGCTGAGGTGAAGCCTAACGATATTCTGGTTGGGAAGATTACTCCTAAAGGTGAGACTGAGCCTTCAGCGGAAGAAAAATTGTTACGGGCTATTTTTGGTGAAAAGACACGAGAGGTGAAGGATAGTTCTCTTAGAATGCCGTCAGGAGAGTGGGGGAGAGTGATCAGAATTAAAGTCTTTTCTCGTGACAAGCAGGATGAATTACCTGCTGGAGTGAATAATCTGATACAGGTGTGGGTTGCTCAGAAGCGTAAAATCTCAGTCGGCGATAAAATGTCAGGGAGACACGGCAATAAAGGGGTCATTTCTACCATATTGCCTGAGGAAGACATGCCGTTTTTACCCGATGGCACACCTGTAGATATTGTTCTTAATCCTCTTGGTGTTCCTTCTCGTATGAATGTTGGGCAGGTTTTAGAGGCTCATTTGGGTTGGGCAGCTCAGACGCTGGGTTTTAAGGTTGTTAATCCCATTTTTGATGGGGCTGATGCCTTGACTATCGAAGATGCCTTAGCCAGGACCTGGATAGCTTGGAAGGCTGGTGCTGTCAACTTCAGCACCGAAGACCACGGAAGTGCCAAGACCGATCTAGAGAAGGTTGATGAATGGCTCTCTGGTCATGGTTTTGATGCCAAAGAAATAATGGATGAAGAGCAAAAAGGTGTGGCCAGGAGAGTGTCGCTCTGTCTGTGGCTTGAGGAACTGGGAGTAGCTGATAGTCAGCAAATTAGAACTCTCAGTGATGAAGATTTGGAGCAGCTAGTACAAAAAGTTTATAAAGAGCGAAAGCTCTATCCTCCTATTTTTGGCAAGATGGAACTTCGTGATGGAAGAACTGGCGAGCCGTTTAATAAGCCAGTAACTGTGGGCAACGTATATATAATGAAGCTGATACATCTCGTTGGTGATAAGGTACATGCTCGTTCCACTGGTCCATACTCGCTCATTACCCAACAGCCGCTTGGAGGAAAAGCTCAGTTTGGTGGCCAGAGGTTTGGTGAGATGGAGGTGTGGGCATTGGAAGGTTATGGCGCCGCTCATACTCTTCAAGAGATGCTCACAATAAAGTCAGATGATGTGATGGGACGGGCTAAAGCTTATGAATCTCTCGTTAAGGGAGAAGATATTCAACAACTTGGTATTCCAGAATCGACTAAGGTTTTGTTTATGGAGCTACGCAGTTTAGGTTTTGCTGTTGAACTGCTTAGCGAGGGGAAAAATGTCTCAATTTGATGGCATTAACGGTATTCGAATAAGTCTTGCTTCTCCGGAACAAGTAAGGAGCTGGTCTCATGGTGAGATAACTAAGGCAGAGACTATAAACTACCGCACCTTGAAGCCAGAGCGAGATGGCCTATTTTGTGAAAAAATATTCGGCCCTGTTAAAGATTTTGAATGCCACTGTGGCAAATATAAAAAGGCAAGGTACAAAGGAGTTATTTGCGATAAATGTGGTGTTGAGGTGGCTCATTCCAGTGTGCGCCGGGAACGTACCGGGCATATAGAACTAGCTGCGCCAGTTACTCATATCTGGTTTGTTAAATTAGTACCTAGTCGGCTTGGGCTGCTCCTTGATTTTTCTCCACGAGACTTGGAGAGTGTCATATATTTTGCTCGCTATATAGTTATCTCTGTTGATGAAGAGGCCAGGCAGAAGAAGATTGGCCAGGTCAAGGAAGAGATTGTTGGAAAAATTGCTGAGCAAGAGGAACACCTGAACAAGCAAATCGAAGAGTTAGAAGCCACCGAGTCGGAGGAAGAGCACAAGATAAATGACGTAAACCAGCTACGTGTTAGTTTTGTAGAAAAGAAAGAAGGGCTTGAAGAAGAGTTAAAGGCAGGTATTGCGGAAATAGAAGGTCTTCGGCCACTAAGATTACTTAACGAAGAAGAATACAGGAAATTGCAGGATAAGTATGGTGATATTTTTGAAGCTGGCATGGGCGCTGAAGCCATACTACAAGTATTGAAGCAAATAGATATGGATGCTTTACACCAGAAACTCCGTGAGCAAATCCGTAGTACATCCGGAGGATATCGTAAGAGAGTCAGTCAACGGTTACAACTGGTTGAAGCTTTTAAGCTCAGTGGGAATAAACCTGAGTGGATGATTTTGACCGTGCTTCCTGTATTACCTCCGGCTCTTCGTCCTATAGTCCAGTTGGATGGTGGTCGCTTTGTTATTAGTGATCTTAATGACCTCTATCGTAGAGTTATAAATCGCAACAACCGTCTTCGCCGTCTTATGAAGTTAGGTGCACCGGAAATAATTATCCGAAATGAGAAACGCATGTTGCAGGAAGCTGTTGACGCTCTCATTGATAATGGGCGAAGAGGACGTGCAGTTACCACCGGTAATAAGCATGCCTTGAAATCCCTTTCTGACATCCTGAAGGGTAAACAAGGACGGTTTCGGCAAAATCTTCTCGGTAAGCGAGTAGACTACAGTGGTCGCTCGGTGATTGTTGTTGGTCCTAAACTTAAGCTTCATCAATGTGGTTTACCCCGTTATGTTGCTTTGGAGCTATTTAAACCTTCAGTTATGCACAAACTCATAAAGAATGGTTATGCCAATAACCTTAAGAGTGCCCGTCGGTTGGTGGAAAAAGGTAGCCCCGAGGTTTGGGATGCGTTGTATGAAGTAGTTAAAGAGCGTCCTGTACTGCTAAATCGCGCTCCTACACTACATCGGCTTAGTATTCAAGCCTTTGAACCTGTGTTAATTGACGGCGATGCTTTTCAACTCCACCCTCTAGTTTGTGCTGCCTTCAATGCTGATTTTGATGGCGACCAGATGGCGGTTCATGTGCCGTTGTCCAAGGCCGCTGTGAAAGAGGCCAGGGAGCACATGCTTAGCCCTTATAATATGTTGCTACCAAGTAGTGGCGATCCTGTGACAATACCCACCCTGGATATGGTTCTGGGCTGCTATTATCTTACTATTCCGAGGCCTGGAGCTCGCGGGGAAGGGAAATTCTTCAGCAGTTTTGACGAAGCTAAGTTAGCTTACGAACTTGGTATTATCGAACTTGGTGCCGAAATTGTAGTGCGGGATCATTCGCTTCGTTCGGATGGGGGGAAGGTAAATACTACAGTAGGCAGAATCATATTTAATAATGCCTTGCCTCCTCAACTTGGCTTTTACAACAAAGCGGTGGATAAGGGTTCGATACGAACATTGATATCTGAGTGTATTCGTATATTGGGTAATGAAGGGACTGCAGGTGTCCTCGATAGACTAAAGGAATTAGGGTTTAGCTATGCTACAAAATCGGGCCTTTCCATCGCTATGAATGATATTGAAGAACCTCCGAACAGAGTCAAGCTTCTTAAAGAATCCGAGGAGAAAGTTAAGCTTATTGATGATCAATATAACGGTGGCTTGATTACCGAGGATGAAAAGTATGAAGGCACAGTTAAGGTGTGGATGGATACTACAAATAAGGTTACCGAGGATATATCCCGGTCGCTAGACCCTTATGGTAGTGTTTACATGATGGCTACCTCCGGTGCCAAGGGAAATATTTCTCAGATTACGCAAATGGCAGGGATGCGGGGGTTGATGACCGACCCGTCAGGAAGGATAATAGATTTTCCTATTAAATCAAGCCTGCGGGATGGACTGACACCCATGGAATATTTCATTTCTACCCATGGTGCTCGTAAAGGGTTAGCAGATACTGCCTTAAGGACATCAGATAGTGGTTATCTTACCAGGCGGCTTGTCGATATAGCGCAAGACGTCATTGTAACTGAAATAAATTGTGGTGCCACCGAGGGGGTTTGGATATCACGGGAAACTACAGAAGGGTCCCTCCCCCCATTTAAGGATCGGATTACTGGCTATTTGGCGGTGAGCGAGATTGTCGATCCAGGTACAAATGCAGTTATTGTTGGTCGTGATGAAGAAATTGACGAAGATAAAGTACAACAAATCATCGAGACTGGCATTACTCGTGTACATGTGAGATCCCCTCTAACTTGTAGATCTCGATTTGGTATTTGCAGAAAATGCTATGGCAGAGATTTGGGAAGGAAGCAATTAGTTAGACTTGGCACCGCTGCAGGAGTTATTGCTGCACAGAGCATAGGCGAGCCAGGAACTCAGCTTACTTTACGCACTTTCCATACAGGGGGTGTAGTAGGCGTTGATATTACCACTGGGCTACCTCGTGTCGAAGAACTTTTCGAAGCCAGAACACCGGATGGCAATGCAATCATTTCTGAGATTGATGGTACTATTGAAATAACTCATACTGATGGAGAAAGCACAATCAAGATCATAAGTTCTGAGTTCTATTTAGATGAATACCCAATTCTGCCAAGAGCGGAGCTAGCTGTAACTGAAGGGCAGTCGGTGGATGCTGATAGCATCCTATTTTCTCTGCCGGAGAAGACCAGCAAAAGGAAGTCTAGCAAGAAATTGCCAGCTGTTAGCCGTGGTGAAGCAGAACAACGTCAAGCTATGCTAGCTAGAGTAGCTGGTCAAGTAGTCATTGAGGATGGTCGACTTTATGTGAGGTATGAAGAAAGAGAGGAGAGGGAATATAGTGTCCCCCATGGTACACATTTGCTTGTTCAATCCGGGGATAAGGCAAAAGCGGGTGACAGACTTACTAGAGGTCCCGTTAACCCTCATGATATCTTGCGCATTATGGGAAAGAATGCGGTCCAGCAATACCTGATTGATGAAGTACAAAAGGTGTATCGTGTACAAGGGGTGACTATACATGATAAACATATTGCTGTCATTGTTCGACAGATGTTAGGTAACGTGAGAATTATCTCCTCGGGTGATACAAAACTTTTGCCTGGTGAGTTAGTTAACCGATTTGACTATGAAGACATCAATGCCAAAGTATTGGCTGAGGGAGGTGAGCCAGCAACGGCTCAAGCTGCACTTCTCGGTATAACCAGAGCTAGCTTGAGCAAGGATAGCTGGCTGGCGGCTGCTTCTTTCCAGGAAACTGGCCGTGTTCTTGTTGATGCAGCAATCAAAGGCAAGGTGGATGGACTTCGTGGCCTCAAAGAGAATGTTATTTTAGGTAAACTTATTCCTTCTCGAGTTCTCTCTATGAATCCTGATGATGAAGAGAGATCGGATGTGGAAAGTCTGGAGGAGAAGGCGACTGATGATGAAAAGAGATTGGATGTAGAAAGTCTGGAGGAAAAGGCGACTGAGCCTTTAGAGTTAAAGAGCCAGTAAAACCTTCACTACCTAAATTTAGCAATGAGGCTTATTTCAGGTAAAACAGCAACCGAGGATAGTTTCATTGACTTCGACCTTCGTCCTAAACGCCTTAGTGAATTTGTAGGTCAAGAAAGAATTAAGGATAATCTCAAAATAGCTATTCTCGCTGCTCAAAAAAGAGGCGAGCCGCTAGACCATGTCATTCTTTATGGTTCTCCCGGTTTGGGAAAGACTACTCTTGCCTCTATCATCGCTGGTGAGATGGGGGTTAATATTAAAGTTAGTTCCGGGCCAGCCATAGAACGCACTGGAGACTTGGCGGCTATTCTTACCAACCTGCATGAGGGTGATATCCTTTTTATTGATGAGATACACAGGCTTAGCCATATAATAGAAGAAAAGCTCTACCCGTCGATGGAAGATTTTCTTTTTGATATCTTTTTGGGCAAAGGTCCAGCTGCTAGGAATTTACGGTTGAATCTGCCCCACTTCACCTTGATCGGAGCTACTACGCGCTTTGCTCTACTAAGTCCTCCCCTGCGTGATAGATTTGGGGTTACATATCATCTTGATTTCTACGATGAGGCAGCAATACAAACGATTTTGGAGCGGTCAGCAAAGATCCTCAAGGTGAACGCAGAGAAAGAGGGACTTGTCCCGATTGCCCAACGTGCTAGAGGTACTCCTCGAGTGGCTAATCGTCTTTTGAAGAGAATAAGGGATTATGCTGAGGTCATGGCAAAAGGAGTGATCACGAAGGAAGTAGCCCTAAAGGGACTTTCGAAACTGGAAATAGACTCTGTGGGCTTGGATGATATAGATCATAGAGTATTGCATACAATAATTGATAAATTCGACGGTGGTCCTGTAGGCCTAGATACCATTGCTGCTTCTATTAACGAGGATGCTGATACTATTATGGATGTTTACGAGCCGTACCTCCTGCAATTAGCTTTTCTAGAACGCACACCTCGTGGTAGAGTAGCTGCTAGGCTTGCTTATGAGCACCTGGGGCTGCCTTATAAAAAAGATATTCAGTCCCAACCTGGCTTGTGGAGTCAGAAACAGAGTTAATCTTTAGCTTCGCGCCCTAGCTTGAATCCATATTGGAGTAGCGAAGGCGAACAAAGAAAAGAGCAATATCAAACAACCCCAGAAATCGATGTTTACTCGGCTTGCCAGGGTTACCAACAATAAGATCACAAGCGGTGGAATAAATAAACTAATAATTTTATACCTGCGCGGCTTGAGGCGGATAAAGCCGATAGTTGCTGCTGCCAAAGCGATGAAACTAATAACTATCCAAGGTACCTTTGTTTGCAGCCTTGCTATCCATATGTCACTTACTAAAAATTCACTTCCTGTGCCTATTGTAAAAAACCAACCGAATA
>JAZFXR010000117.1:0-4694 GCA_036448835.1 Dehalococcoidia bacterium
TCCTTTTTGAGTTCGATAACAAGGCGCATGCCTTCCCTATCCGACTCATCACGAACCTCAGCTATCCCCGAAATTTTCTTCACTTTTACCAACTCGGCTATCCTCTCTACCAGAGCCGCTTTGTTTACCTGATAGGGAAGTTCAGTAACGACTATTTGTCTCTTGCCCGCCTTGGTGGTCAGTTCGTCGGCTTTAGCCCGAAGTATGATTTTCCCCCGCCCCGTAGTAAAAGCATTGTCTATGCCCCCTTTCCCCCAAATTATCCCGCCGGTGGGAAAATCGGGACCTTTGACCAACTCCATTAGTTCCTCTACGTTAGCTTGGGGATTATCAATTAAGTAGATAATGGCATCACATATCTCGTCTAAGTTATGAGGAGGGATGTTTGTCGTCATTCCCACAGCTATGCCTGAAGAGCCACTAGCTAGTAAATTAGGCAACCTGGCTGGCAAGACAGTGGGTTCCTGGAGAGAATCATCGAAGTTGGGAACAAAGGCGACAGTATCTTTTTCGATGTCAACCAGCATTTCCTCGGCAATTCTGGAAAAGCGGGCTTCGGTATACCTCATTGCCGCTGGTGGATCGTTGTCAACGCTGCCAAAATTACCCTGCCCATCAACTAAGGGATATCTTAGAGAAAAATCCTGAGCCATGCGTACCATAGCTTCATATATCGGGGAATCTCCATGGGGATGATACTTCCCCATGACTTCACCAACAATGCGGGCACTCTTTTTGTATGGACTGTTGTATCGTAGCCCCAAGCCATCCATAGCGTACAAAACACGTCGCTGCACTGGCTTCAAACCATCACGCGCATCAGGCAGGGCTCGGGAGACGATGACACTCATAGCATAGTCCAGATAGGAGCTTTTCATCTCGTCTTCGATATCGACAGGCTTAACTATTGTGGTTTCCATCAAATTTCAATTCCTCTCTCACCGTCTTCACCAACGACGGTGAAACCTTCAGGCAAAGATTCCTCTTCGGGGCCAGGATATTCTTCTTCCTCAAGATATCCAAGCTCAGACGAGGCTTCACTTTCATCGGTAATGAGTCCTCGTCTGAGGAGGCTTTCTTTAATACGCGTTCGCAGGTGCTCTGTAGCTTTAACAAGAAAAGAGGGATGTCCCACCTGGCTGGGATGTTGATACACTTCCTTAATAATCACCTGTACTTTACCTTCTTCTACGTTGAGAATTGCTGCATCGTATTTATTTCCGCCGAGCATTAGTTTGATAAGGCGCAATCCCTGTTTCGGCTCCACCTCACCCAAATATTCTCCACTCTCACTCACCACAATCAGGTGCTGCCCTCTACCTTCCAAGTGCACTTGGTCACCAAATGCTATCTTGGCGAAGACCTTGTCTGAAGCCACGTTATGAAGACTAGCCACCCCAGCTTTGCCCATTTCAGTTACAAAAAGGTCAAGAGCAACTCTTCGAGCTTGAGTTCTTCGAGTCGAATCTTTCTGAGGTTTACTACTCAAGGTTGCCATAGACTCTGACAAGCTAGTTAATCGGGCGATGTTTTTCTTGGCAATAGCGTTGTCAGGGGCAAGCTCGAGAGCCTTTAAATAAGCTTCCTTGGCCCGGTCAAAATCCCCCAGCTCTATCAGAGCTCGGCCAACACGATTATAAGCCTCGACATCAGTGGGAAATCTCTCGATTATGTCCCTGTTTGCCGCTTCAGCTTCCTCCCATCTACCCTGAAGGGCTAAATCTATGGCTTCCTTGGTCAGTCGCTGCCTTAATCGAGCCTTTTCTTCCTCTTCCTGCTGGTATGAGGATATATACATTTCCATAGCTTATACTTAACGATGTTAGGCCAAGATTGTCAAGTTTCTTCCTCTAGCTCAAAAGCCTTATGTAACGCTTGAACAGCATCCCTGACCTTATCTTCAGAGATAATGCAGGTTATTCTTATCTCAGAGGTGGTGATTAACTGGATGTTAATGCCCTGTTCATAAAGGACACGAAACATTCTGGCGGCATAGCCGGGTGTATTTTGCATGCCAGTACCTACGACGCTAACTTTGGCCAATGTAGAATCGGTCACACATTGCTTACCCCCAATAGATTTAACCACCGGCTCTACGATTGACATCGCCTTAAGTGAATCACTCCGAGTCACTGTAAACGTGAGATCGGTGATATTATTAATGCTGGCATTTTGAACAATAGTATCTACGCTTATATTTGCTCTGGCCAAGGGCTCAAAGATTGTTGCGGCAATGCCGGGATGGTCAGGGACACCTACGACAGTGACCTTAGATACGTTGGTGTCATAAGCGATACCCCTTGCCTTGTTTTTCACTTCCATTGAAGCCTCCTTACAAATAATGGTACCGGGGCTATCGCTAAAGCTAGAAGCCACCAGGATAGACACATTATACAGCTCTCCCAATTCCACTGCTCTGTTATGCATTACCTTGGCTCCGTAGCTAGATAGCTCCAGCATCTCTTCATAGCCAATGTCCTTTAGTTTTCTGGCTTCAGGAATAAGGTGTGGGTCAGCAGTATATACACCTTCAACATCGGTATATAGCTGGCATGTATCAGCATTCAGCCCGGCAGCGAGAGCAACTGCCGTTGTATCGGAACCACCACGACCCAAAGTGGTAATATCCATTTCTTGAGTCACACCCTGAAATCCAGCCACAATGACGATATTCCCCTTATCTAACTCATTGCCCACTCTTTTGGTGTCGATGCGGAGAATCCGAGCTCGACTGTAAGTAGAATCAGTCTGGATACCGGCCTGAGCACCGGTAAGACTGACTGCCTTGCATCCCAGACTCTCTAAAGCTAGAGCTAAAAGGGTACTGGTAACTATCTCCCCAGTGGACAAAAGAACATCAAGCTCCCTATCACGAGGCTGTTCATTAACCTGGTAAGCCAATTTGATCAGGTTATCGGTGGTGTATCCCATGGCCGAAACAACAACAACCACCCGATTTCCTTGCTCTTTTGCCTTAGCAATACGGCGAGCTACATTCTTAATCTTCTCGGCATCAGCCACCGAGCTGCCACCATACTTCTGAACTATCAATGCCATCTCTTCGCCTTCATTTACTGTACTAGCCTGCCCATAATACTATATCCTTCTTCGACAAAAAACCCTGTGCTTTTGGCCTCTGACTCAGTGAATCTCTTCGCCCCATTGGCTGTGAATCCCGGCCCCCAAAGTATAAAAGGGACGGGGTCAGCAACGTGGGTTTGAAGCTCAATGGGCGTGGGATGGTCAGGCAATATTAGAACTCGAAGGGTATCCCTGTCCCAGAAACGAAGCCGAGCCACCATCTCCTTATCCACTTCCTGGATAGCCTCTATTTTGTCATTAACCGAACCGGCATGAGCCGCCTCATCGGTGGCTTCCACATGAATAACCACCATATCATAGTCCTCGAGTGCCTTGAGGGCACCGGTGGCTTGAGCTGCGTAATCGTTATCCAGATCGCCAGTTACACCATGAATGTCCAGTACCTGTATGTCTATCATTCGGGCTAAGCCCCGCATAATATCCACTCCGGAAGTCATCGCAGCATCAATTCCATAGAGTTCTTTGAAGGCGGGCATATCAGGTACTCTGACACTGCCCCAGAAAAGCCAGATCATAGTAGCGGGAATATCACCACGTGATCTTCGCTCTATGTTAACGGAATGGTCACGAAGCACAGGCTCAGAGCGTGCCATAAGCTCCCTCAACAGGTCATTCCCAGGCCCTTTAGGGAGAAATTCGTCAACATCTTTATCGTGAATATCATGCGGTGGAGTACAGGTGGCCAGCAAGACATCTTCCCTTCCTTTTATCTTGCATATATGCCTGTAGCCAACGCCGGGGTAGAAATGCACTTCATCGCTGCCAAGCTTCTCATTCAACGTAGCGATGAGAGCTTGGCCTTCGCCGGTACTGATGTGCCCGCAACTATAGCTCCACATCCGCCCGTCGCGTATAGCTACCAAATTGCAGCGAAAAACGACCTCTTCTTTGTTAATAGGAACGTCCATGCCGCGAGCCTCAATGGCGCTCCGGCCTTGATAATATATCTGAGGGTCATAACCTAGCACTGACATAGAGGCACAGGCGCTGCTAGGTTCCATGGCCGGTGGTACATTGCGGACTAGCCCGACAGTACCCGCCTTTGCCGTAGCATCCAGGTTGGGAGTATGCGCTAGCTCCAGGCAGGTTTTCCCACCATGAACAGCCAATGGCCAACCGGACGCTCCGTCGAGTATCAAAACGCAATACTTCATCCTTGCTTCGATAATTAAAGCATCATATAATAGCATACACAAACGGGGCGTAGCGCAGTTGGTAGCGCGCAGCGTTCGGGACGCTGAGGTCGGAGGTTCAAGTCCTCTCGCCCCGATTAGCTCAGTAAAAAGAAGTGCAACCTGCTTGTGCCTAATCTGCAGGGAGAGGATATAGGTATGTGGGCCAAACGTGAGGAGCTACCAAGCTAATACCTGATAAAGCGTCAGCAGGTGCGCAAAATTTGACAAGAAATAGGTATTTAATTTATAGTGCCCGCTTATCCTGAGATTAAATACAGAGTAGAGTGAAACCATGATAAAGGCTGGAATTGTAGGAGCTACTGGCATAGTTGGTCAGCAATTTCTCGTTGCCTTGAAGGGTCACCCCTGGATTCAAATTGCTGCGCTTGCTGCCTCCGAGAGATCGGCAGGGCGCAG
>JAZFXR010000118.1:0-3321 GCA_036448835.1 Dehalococcoidia bacterium
CGGGGCCGGGAAGACAACTCTTCTGCGCATCCTGGCAGGGGTTCTGCCCTTTGAAGGAGGACAGCGCGTACTTGGCCACAATGTGACCACGGCATATTTCGCCCAGTATTACATAGAATCCCTCAACTCCTACAACAGCATCATTGAGGAATTGCGGAGCGTAGCACTGAACGAACCGGAACAGCGCTTACGGGGTCTGGCAGGGGCATTCCTCTTCAGCAGTGACGATGTGACGAAGAAGATATCGGTGCTCTCGGGTGGGGAAAAGACGCGCATTGCTATTGCCAAGATGCTGGTAACGCCGGCCAATCTCATTCTTATGGATGAACCAACCAATCACCTAGACATTGCGTCCCGCGAGATTTTGACGGATGCCCTGGGTGCTTACAAAGGGACCCTATGCTTCATCACTCATGACCGTACTCTTATCAGGGAGACCGCCAACAAAATAATTCAGGTGCGGGATGGTCGGGTAACAGTCTTTCCTGGTAGTTATGATGATTACCTGTGGCAGAACAGCTCACCCAACGGTCCAGCGGAAATAATCGAAAACCAATCTACTACAAAACAGTTACACCAGCGGCCAACGGCTGTGAGAAAGCGCCAATGCAAAGCACTTGAGGGCCAGCTGCGGAATGAGCACCACCGCGCCATATCGCCGGTAAGGGAGCGCATCAAAGAAATAGAGCAAGAGATAGCAGCGAATACAGGGCGAATTGAAGAAATCGAATCCATAATGGCTGACCCCTCCCATTACGAGGATTCCCAGAACATAGTAGCTGTGAATCATGAATATACAACGTTAAGGGAAAAGGTGGCGATGTTGACTACCGAATGGGAGAGCCTGATTGTTGAGGTGGAGCGAATAGACCAGGACTACTACAGGAAACGAGAAGAATTGGCGGGATAACGGTTGGGCGAGAAGAATAAAACGCCTGGCGAATTATGTGACTCCTCAGTTCAATATTACATCTCAGACACTGCGTCCTGTTGGCGTGGTCACAATAATAGGGCGTATTTTAGCTTTGTTTCGCGGCAAAAATAGGTAGACACCCTCGAAATCATGGGCCATGAGAGTCCACAACGTCAATTAGGGTTATGTTGCATTTATCGCGGGGTCGTATGTCGCTTGGCTAATAATAAGATGGCTTTCTGTGATCGAGAGATAATTACGTGCCTTTCCATTGATAGTTGAGATATAATCTGCTCATTGTCTGAGGGTTGAAAAAATGGTATCTAATCGAAAATCTGCACTGCAAGTTGTGAGGAAGATACTCGCAGCTGATTTTGCCTGTGAAGAAAGCGACTTCGATAAAGAAGGTATAACCTTTCATCTTGCCAAAGAACTTGAAGGGGCGAGGCGAGTTCCTCTACCTGAGAAATTCTTAGCTGTAGTGACAATGGGTAGAGGTGTTGTGGTCAGCTGCAGCGCTGAGAGGCTGCGGTGGGCACGTACCAACCTAAGATGCTTTGTTCCCGAGGCACTGTTTGATGCATTAGCTATAGCTCGTATGGAGAAATATGTTGCCCGTGATCACCAGACTATGTTTGGGCCAGAGCTAAGATACATATGTACACAGGACATTTTCCACCCTTACCGCCTTGATGGAGACATAGAAGTAGACCTGATGCAAGAAGAGAGCATAAAGCAATTGTACGGGAATAATCTGTTTCCGAATGCTCTCGGCCGCCAGCATGATCCACAGCGGCCAAGATTGCTCGCCTACTCAGCTAATCATGATGGGTTGATAGTAGGTCTTGCAGCAGCGAGCGCGGATTCCGATTCAATGTGGCAGGTTGGCATAGACGTACTCCCTGGTTACCGCAATCGCGGCATCGGCAAGGCTCTAGTCAGCGGATTGACTGAAGCGCTATTTGATATAGAAAAGCTACCATATTATCAGACGACCGGCATGGCTAACATCTCATCAAGAAGAATAGCAGTCTCCTTGGGTTATCGGCCAGCGTGGGTAGAAGTCTATTCCGGGGAACCACGCCAGCACTGAAAGCTGTTATTTAACAAGATGACGAAAAGTTGGCTTCATCAGCTCTGTGTGCTAGTTTATAAACTGTATTATGGCTCGATGTATGCTCCATATTGATTTAGACGCCTTCTTCGTTTCTGTGGAGCAGGTGGTTAACCCGGAGCTGAAGGGAAAGCCGGTAATCGTGGGTGGAGACCCTGAGCGCCGCGGTGTAGTTGCCTCGGCTTCCTATGAAGCGAGAGCTTTCGGCATCCATGCTGGTATGCCATCATCCACAGCACGCCGCCTTTGTCCGCAGGCAGTTTTCATACTATCTCACTTCTCCCTATATAGAGGTGCTTCAACTAAGTTTATGAGGATTCTGGGCGATTTCTCTCCCCACATCGAACCATTAGGGCTGGACGAAGCGTATCTTGACGTGACCGGATGTGCAGAACCTTATGGGTCCCCGCAAAAGCTGGCGCTGGCCATAAAGGACAGGATACTTGATGAGCTCCAAATAAGAGCCTCCGTGGGTGTCGCTACCTGCAAGGTAGTGGCTAAGATCGCCTCCGATGTTTGTAAACCTGACGGGCTGCTGGAAATAGCCCCTGGGGAGGAGCAGGCTTTCCTTAATCCACTCCCAGTAGCAAAATTACCCGGAGTGGGCAAAAAGACGGAGCAGGCATTAAAAGAGACGGGTATATCTACAATCGGAGCATTAGCTAAACTTCCTCTGGACACCATAAGGAGACGGCTCGGAACAACCGGAGCAGTGCTTCATAGCTATGCCAGGGGACTAGATGAAAGGGAGGTAGAAGCGCCGGGCGAAGCTAAATCCATCAGCCAAGAGCTCACTTTTACCCACGATACCCTTGACCGCACTTTTCTTGAGGCCAACCTTCACAGTCTATGCCAGGAGATATGCCAGGATTTGCGCAGCCAGAGCAAAAGAACGAAGTGTGTAGCTATCAAGCTCAGGTATGCCGATTTTGAGACAATCACCCGCCAGGTCACCCTCCAAGAAGCTAGCGATGTTACCCAGGTTGTTTTTGCCACAGCTCAGCAGTTGATGAATAAAGCTCGGGCACAACGAGCAAGACCAGTACGCCTGATAGGTATTCGAATATCAAGCCTGATTGGCGAAGTGAAACAGCTAACTATGTTTGATTCCGGGACGGCAAAGCCGGAGCACCTGGACAAAGCTATAGACAAAATTCGCAGCAAATACGGCTCAACGGCGATAAAGACAGGCAATGGTATTTCTGCTGAAGGCAGCCCCACAAAAACTCTAGATACTAATATCTAAATGCCAAACAAATTCAAATCATAAATGCCCAATAGTCAAAACCCAATA